>JAGQUE010000184.1 GCA_020438665.1 Nocardioidaceae bacterium
GGCGTCGTGCCCTTGATGGGCTTGGTCTCGAGCGTGCGGTCCTCGGTGACCAGCGCGAACCGCTCCGGTGAGGAGCTCAGCAGCCAGGCCCGCGCGCCCTCGACGTCGTGCTGCAGGAACCCGGCGTACGGCGCGGGGTTGAGCGCCCGCAGCCGCAGATAGGCCGCCGCCGCCGCGCTGCCGACGTCACCATCCACCTCGTCGCGATAGGTCAGGTTCACCTCATAGGAGTTGCCGGCGTACAGCTCCTCCCGGACCCGGACGAACGCCGCCGCATAGTCCGCCGGCACCGACCCCGCGTCTCCTCGAGGCGGGAGGTCCGGCCCTCCGAGGTGGGAGCTCCGGCCCCCCGAGCCGGGGGGTCCGGCCCCCCGGGCGGGGAGCGCGGGCCCCGCGGTGTCGTGCTGGAAGAACCGCAGCCCCCGAGGACGCATCCAGACCGCGTCGGGCAGGTGCGGATCGGGCCGGGCCGGGAGGTCCGGACGCGACGCATAGCCGAAGTAGCCCACCCAGTGGGCGTCCGGAGGACCGGCCTTGAGCTCGCCCTCGAGGGCGGCGAAGGGATCGTCACCGACGTCGTCGCTGCGACCGCCGGCGTGCCGGGTCACCACGCGGCGGGTGGCGTCGAAGGTGAGCGAGACGTCGTCGTCCTCCAGCCAGCCGACCATCGACCGCCGACCGGACCAGGCACGGGCGCCGCCACCGTCGAGCCAGAAGCAGCGGCGCCGGTCGGCGGCGAGCTCGAGCAGATAGGTCGCCGGGTCCACGGGCGCGCTCATCGCAGCCCCAGGAAGGCGGCGACCATCTCGGCGCCGTGCTCGGAGAGGACCGACTCGGGGTGGAACTGCACGCCCTCGAGCGGCAGCTCCCGATGCCGCACGCCCATCACGGTCCAGGGCGCGTCGTCGGCCGGGCCGGGGCAGGCGGCGGTGGCGACGAGACAGTCGGGCAGTCCGACGGCGGCCAGCGAGTGGTAGCGGACCGCCCGGAAGTGCTGCGGCAGTCCTCGGAAGACGCCCTGCCCGTCGTGGCTGATCCGGGCGACCTCACCGTGGGCCGGCACGTCCCGCGCGACCGTCCCGCCGTACGACGTCACCAGGCCCTGCATGCCCAGACAGACACCGAGCACGGGCCGGGTGGCCGCCTGCAGCACCGCGCGTCCGACGGCGAAGTCGCCGACGACGGACGGATGACCTGGGCCCGGCGACAGCACGACGTGGGAGTGGGCCAGCACCTCATCGGGCTCGACCCGGTCGTGCTGCACGACGGTGGGCAGCACGCCGGTCACCTCGGCGATGAGGTGCACGAGGTTCCACGTGTAGGAGTCGTAGTGGTCGACGACCACCACGTCCGGGACAGCCACCGGCACAACCTACTGCCGGATCAGCGGGTGAGGTCGCGACAGGCCTGCGGCACGGGGTCGTTGCGGCGCTGGGGTGCGCACGCCCGGAACTCGGCGAGCTTGGCGGTGAGCTCCTGCTGGAGGACAGCCGCCTCCGGGCGGCCATAGACGTTGGTGCGCTCGCCCTCGCCGCGGGTCAGGTCATAGAGCTCATAGCCATAGGAGTGGCGGCCCGGGCGGGTGTCGTAGTCGTAGCGGATCAGCAGTCCCTCGGCGCTGCGCACGGCCAGGTAGCCCGGGATGGTGATCAGCTCGTTGCTGCCGGCGTCGGGGTCGAAGCCCCCCTGCCCGGACCAGGTGTGCTCGACATAGACGTAGTGCCGGTCCGAGGCGGTCGGGTCGGCGAGGGCATCGGCGAAGGAGACGCCGGACCGGTAAGGCGCCGGCGTCAGCCCGGCGAGCTCCTCCAAGGTCGGCGCGAAGTCGAGGTTGGACACGAAGCCGAGTCTGGTGCCGGGTACGACCCCGGGGCCGCTGACGATCAGCGGGACGTGGACATCACTGCCATAGGCGGTGCCCTTGCCGAGGATGAGGCCCCACTGGCCGGTGTGGATGCCGTTGTCGGAGGTGAGGATCACATAGGTGTTGTCGTCGACGGTCGCGAGGATGCGCCCCAGCATGCGATCGACCGACTGGGCCATCCGTGCCTGGTCACGCAGCAGCCCGCTCGCCGTGGTGTCCTTGAGCCTCTTGTGGCGCTGCCAGGCGGGCGCCGGCTTGCCATTGGCGCGCACCGGTCGGTTGTCGGCCCGCGGGTCGCCGAAACCCTCCAGGTCGGCCGACGACAGGCTGCTGCAGGTCACGGCGCCGCAGTTGCCGTCCGGGTTGGCCGCGGAGCGCTGGTCGCGGAACATCGCCGGGAAGCGGTGCTCGCCCGGATAGGCCGGCCGGCCGGCGGTCTTGCTGTGGGTGGCATAGACCGCCACCTCGAGGAAGTAGGGATCGCTCGCGCCGGCATGCTGGTTGATGAACCCCAGCGCGCGGTTGGCGATGAACGTGCCGGCGTACGCCGCGTCCTTGCGCTGCGGCGACGCCGAGGCGGGCGGCGCACCCTGGTGGTGCTGGGTGTAGGGCGCGCCGTCGACCGAGTGGGCCCAGGTGAAGTCCCAGCCGTCATAGGCCGACTCGAAGATCGGCAGGAAGTCCGACCACCCGGGGGGCGGGCCCTGGGCGACCCCGCCGGCGGCCTTGAAACCGTTGAGGAACTTGCCGACGAAGCCGGTGGTGTAGCCGGCGTCCTGGAGCCGCAGGTTGACCGCGCGAGCGTCGTTGCCATAGTGGGCGAACGCCGACCAGCCGCCGCGCGGATGGCTCTTGCTGCCGGCGACATTGGTGAGCACGCCGGTCTGGTGGGGGTATTGGCCGGTCAGGATCGTGGTGCGCGAGACACAGCACAGCGAGTCGACGACATAGGCGGAGGTGAACTCGGCGCCCTGCGCCGCCATGCCCTGGGCCGCGGCCATCGTGGGCAGCAGGTCATAGGACGCGTCGTCCATCAAGACCACGACGATATTGGGCCGCGGGGACTCGACGGAGGACGCCGCACCGCTCAGCGGGGTCGCCACCGGCGGGGAGGTGACGACCGCCAGGAGCGCAACGAACGCCGCGGTCAGCACCACCGACAGGACGCGGTGCGCACGCATGCGTCCAGGATGCACGGCGGCGCCGAGATTCCTCAGCCGAACAGAGATTGTGGGGGCGCCCTCGCGCCCAGTGGTCCTGGTGCTCATCTCAGACGAGGAGCTCCCGGACGAGGGTGTGGATGATCTCGAACCCGTGCTGGGTCAGGATCGACTCGGCATGGAACTGGATGCCGCGGTAGTGGGGACCGGCGAGCAGGTGGATGTCGCCGGTGGTCGGATCGGCCTCGACGGTGACCCCCTCGGGTGCGGGCTGGTCGCCGAGGCGACCCACGAACGTGTTGTAGAAACCTACCCGCTCGGTGCGGCCACCGATCATCACGGGTGACTGGGTGCCCTGGAAGACGATGTCCTTGAACGTGAGCGGGATGCCCAGATGGTGGCACAGCGCCTGATGGCCAAGGCAGACCGACAGGAACGGCCGGCCGCTTGCCATCAGCTCGGCGATGGCACCCCGGATGCGACCGATCTTGACGTCGTCGTCGTCGCGCGGGTCACCCGGCCCGGGCCCGACGATGACGAGGTCGTGGCCCTCGAAGGCGCCCCGCCGGTAGTCCTCGTGGGGCAGCACGGTCGAGGACATGCCGAGCACGCCGAGCACGTGGCACAGCATGTTCACGAAATCGTCCTCGCCCTCGAGGATGATCGCCGAACGCCCCTGGAGGTCGGGGTCGGGTTGCGCGCCGCCCTGGTCGGTCAGCCAGAACGACGACAGCCGGCGGTTGCGGGCGTTGAGCTCGATGAGCACGTCCTCGTCGCTGACCAGCTCCACGACGTTGACGTCCGGCGCCGGAGCCGGCGCGACCAGGCCGAAGGCGCTCAGGATGCCGCCCGCCTTGGCGTGGGTCTCGGCGACCTCATAGGCGGGGTCGGAGTCGCGCACGAGCGTGGCGCCCGCTGTCACGGTCAGCAGGCCGTCGACCGAGATGTCGGCGGTGCGGATGACGATGGGGCTGTCGACCATCGGGCCGCCGCGGTCGTCGCGGCCGAGGATCGCGAGCGCGGCGCCGTAGTAGCCCCGGCCCTCCCGCTCATAGTCGGCGATCAGCCGGCAGGCGTTCTCGACCGGGCTGCCGGTGACCGTGGCGGCGTACATCGAGTCCCGCAGGATCTGGCGCGGGTCGCGCGTGGTGCGGCCGGCCAGGAGGTATTCGGTGTGGACGAGGTGGCTCATCGGCTTGAGGAACGGCCCGAGCACCTGGCCGCCCTCGTTGCAGATGTCGCACATCATCTTGAGCTCCTCGTCGACGACCATGAAGAGCTCGTAGATCTCCTTCTCGTCGCGCAGGAACGACAGCAGCGGGCCCTTGACGTCACCCTCCCGCGGGATCCGGAAGGTGCCCGAGATCGGGTTCATCCGGACGTCGCCGTCGTGGATGGAGACGTGTCGCTCGGGTGTGGCGCCGATGAGGTAGCGGTCGCCGGTGAAGAAGCAGAAGGTCCAGTAGGCGCCGCGCTCACGCTCGAGCAGCCGCTTGAGGACCGTGAGGGCCGCGGCATGACCCCAGTCGGCGAGCTGGGCGCGGTAGTGGCGACCGATGACGAGGTTGGCACCCTCGCCCTGCCCGATCTCGTCGTCGATGACCGCGCGGACGAGCTTGCTGTAGGCGTCATCGTCGAGGTCGAAGCCGCCGCGGTCGGCGAACTCGACGGGCACCGCGTCGATGGCCTCGACGATCTCGGCGACGGAGAACTCCTGCTCGCTCTCGACATCGACGACGACGAGCGGTGTGCCGTCGTCGTGGGCGGCGAAGCCCCGCTCGCGCACCTGGCGGAACGGGATCGCGAGCAGCCGGTCGGCGATGTGGCCGGCCTCCGGCACGCCCTCCTCGAGGGGGATGTCGAGCAGCGACTCGACGACGTGGCGGCGACCGCCGACCAGGCCGACGGTGTCGCGGTCACCGGCGCGCGTCGAACGCCGGATCACCGCCCACGCCTCGTGCTGCTGCAACGCCGCGAGAGCGTCGCGCGCAGAGGGCTGGCCGGGCATGGGCAAACCCTAACGAGTCAGGGCCCCCGCTCCCTATTCGCCCACGCGCCGACACTCCTGCGTCACCACGTCGTCCCGGCCAGGACCGGCGCCGGTCAGGAGACGGTGGTGAGCAGCTGGGTGGCGCGGGTCAGCACGACATAGAGGGTGGCGCGGCCGGTCGTGGACTCCGCCTCGATCTCCTCGGGCCGCACCACGACGATCCCGTCGAACTCCAGGCCCTTGGTGTCGAGGCCCGTGAGGACCACGACCCGGTCCTCACCCGAGGGTGGCACGGAGGAGTCGACCGCGCGGCGGGCGGAGGGGGCGTCACCGGCCAGCTCGGGCCACGACGCGAGCCAGCCGTTGACCTCGGAGCGGCGGGCCACCGGCACGACGATGCCGACGGTGCCGCGGACCTCGGCCGCCATGCGGCGTACGGCGTCGCGGGTTGCCGCCTCGAGGTCGGCGACCCCGACCAGGGTGACGGGGTCGACGCCGGTGGAGCGGACCGCCGTGGGCAGGTCGGCATCGAGGCCGACGCGGCGGGAGTAGTCGGCAGCGAAGGCATAGATCTCGGCGGAGTTGCGGTAGTTGGTCGAGAGATGGAACTCGTGGCGCTCCTTGCCCTCGATAGCCGCCGCGCGCGCGGCGTCAGCCTCGGCGGGGACCGGCCACGACGACTGGGCCGGGTCGCCGACGATCGTCCAGGTGGCGGCGCGGCCGCGACGCCCCACCATCCGCCACTGCATCGGGGTGAGATCCTGCGCCTCGTCGATCAGCACGTGGGCATAGGGGTCGTCGTCGACGCGGTTGGTCGGCGGCGTCCAGGCCCGGCCGGCGGGGGCATATTCGCGGTCGGCGGCCGTCGTGAGCTCCTGGAGATCACCACCGACGTGGTCGTCGAGCTCGTGGTCCTCGTCGTGACGGACCGGCACGTCGCCCAGCGCATAGCGCAGCTCGTCGAGCAGCGGGACGTCCTCGATCGCCAGCGGGCCGGTTTCGGCCCACGACTTGCTCAGCAGGAGCTGGTCCTCGGCCGGAAGCACGCCCTCGGAGACGCGGGCCAGGAACTCGGGGTCGCGCAACCAGCCGAGCACGTCGCTCGCCTCGAGCGGCGGCCACCAGGCCAGCGCGAAGTCGACGAACCGCTGGGTCGACAGCAGGTCGTCGTTGAAGGCTTCGCGACCGCGATCGCGACCGCGCTCGCTGCGGACCTGGCGCCACAGCGAGTCGAGCAGCATCGACGCGACCCGGGGGAGCTGGCGGTTGCGGCGACCCTGGGACATCAGGTTGCGGCGCAGCCGCCCCAGCTCGCCGCGGTCGAGCACGAGGGTGTCGTCGCGCCAGAAGATGCGGAACTCCTGGGGGCTGCCCGGCACCTGCTGGCGTGCCGCCCGCCGCATGACCTCGGCCATCCGTGCCGAGCCCTTGACCGCGGCCACTGCCGGCTCGTCGTGACGGGTCGCGCGGACACCGTCGACGACCTCGCCGAGCGAGCGCAGCGCCACGGCGGTCTCGCCGAGCGACGGGAGCACCCGCTCGATGTAGCGCATGAAGACCCCGGACGGGCCGACGACCAGCACCCCGCCGCCCTCGTAGCGGCGCCGGTCGGTGTAGAGCAGGTAGGCCGCCCGGTGCAGGGCCACCACGGTCTTGCCGGTGCCGGGGCCGCCGGAGATCGCCACGACACCCCTGGCCGGGGCGCGGATCGCGCGATCCTGCTCGGCCTGGATGGTGGCGACGATCGAGTGCATCGACCGGTCGCGGGCCCGGGACAGCTGGGCCATCAGCGCGCCCTCGCCGACGATCGGGAGGTCGCTGTCGGCCTCGGCGTCGAGCAGCTCGTCCTCGACGCCGACGACGGTCGCGCCGGTGCAGCGCAGCACGCGGCGGCGTACGACGTCCTGGGGGCTGGCCGCAGTGGCCTGGTAGAAGACCGCGGCCGCCGGCGCGCGCCAGTCGATCAGGAGGGAGTCGCGGTCGTCGTCGCGCAGCCCGATCCGCCCGATGTAGCGCGGCTCCGGGTCGATGTCGGTGCGCAGGTCGAGCCGGCCGAAGACCAGACCCTCGTGGGCGGCGTCGAGCTGGGCGATGCGGCGGGCCGCCTGGAAGACCATCGCGTCGCGCTCGACGAGGCCGCCCTCATGGCCCAGCTTGGCGCGACCGTAGCCCTCACGGGCCAGCGCCTGCGCCGCCTTGGCCGACCGCTCCAGCTGGACATAGACGCGGTCGACGAAGGCCTGCTCGGACGCCACCTCGTGCTCGAGGTCGGCCGGCATCGGCTCGTGGGGCACTGACTCTCCTGGACTGGCTGACTACAGATCCGGCAAGTCGTCAATCGTAACTCCGGGTCGTTGTCGCCGAAGCAGAACCACCCCGCAGCGAGACGTGACCGTCGTCCCGTCCCGGCCGCGGCGTCATTCCACCAGGGTGTAGACGGCGATGCCGACGCGCGCTCGGGGGCCCGGGTCGCCGTCGATCCGGACGCTGACCTGAGCTCCGTCCTGGGCAATGCCAAGGCCGGCGGACCCCGTGCCCCCACCACCGAACCCAGCGCCGGTCCGACCGTCGAGCTTCCCCCAGACGACCGGGCCCTTGGCCACCCGGGTGTGCTCGACGAGGACCAGGACGCGGCCGTCGTGCAGCTGGGTGTGGAACGACGGTGCCCCGGGTGCGCCGGCACTTGACCGCGACCAGGCCCACACGTGACCGTCGTACTCGATCTGGGGGTCCATCTGGAACGGGCTGTCGGCGGTGACCGGCCGAGCCGCCGCATAGACGCCGACCCCGAACTCGAGGCCGGGTGCCGCCTCCACCGCGGGCCCATCCATGCCCTGGGTGAGCCGGCTCGTCACCGTGTGCGTGCCGGTGTCGATGTCGAAGGTCCCTCCCCCGACGCCCGCGTCGACGTCCCCGTGGTCGCCGTAGCACTCGCCACTGGTCGTCATCTCGCCATCGACCTCCACGGTGAGCCACGTCCCGCTGGGAGCGTGCCGACAGGTGGAGGCGAGTCGCAGCCGACCGGTCGGCGAGCTCACCTGGAGGCGCACCGGGTGGCTGGCATCCCCGAACGCGGCGCCGAGGAGGGAGTCGCCCGCCACCTCGTCACGGAACACGGACCCGTCACCGGTGACCCCGGGCGCGAGCGTGTCCAGGCGGTAGACGGCGAGGGCGACCTTGCCCCGGCCGGTGACCGTCACCGGACCGGTCTCGCCGGGTGAGATCGTCGTGAAGTTGCCGAAGTCGGACGCGTCCCCGATCTGCTGGTCGCGCACCTCGACCTCGACCGCGCCGGCGGAGCTCCCGGCCCAGCTCACCAGTCGGGGCGAGTCGCTGGCATCGAAGTCGATCGTGACCGTGCCGTCGCCGGCCTTGCCCTCGACGAAGCTGTAGCCGAACCCGAGCGACGTCATCCGCGCCGGGGGGGTGTGGCCGGCGAGCGGCCGCAGCTCGCTCGACCGGTGCGACACCAGGGCAGCCAGGCCGACGCCACCGACGGTGACGGCGAGCGCCGAGGCGATGCCTCCGGCAACGACGGCGCGGCGCCGCTGGCGGGCGACCCGCACGCGCTGGTGGACCGAGGCGCTGCGCGCGTGGTCGAGCTCGTCGGGCAGGTCGGCGGCGTGGTGCTGGAGCGTGGCCCGCAGGTCGTCGATGGTGTTCATGCGCGTCCCTCCTCGGCAGAGGTGTGATCGTCGGTGAGAGCCGGGTCGATGCGGAGCTTGGCCAGCGCCTTGGAGGCCTGGCTCTTGACGGTGCCGACCGAGCAGCCGAGCGTCTCGGCGGTCTCGGCCTCGGTCAGGTCCTCGAAGTAGCGGAGCACGACCACGGCGCGCTGACGCCGCGGCAGCCGCGCCATCGCGTCCCACAGGTCGCTGCGCTCCTCCGTGCTGCCGGGCATCGCTGCCGCCCGCTCGGGGAGCTCATCGGTCGGCAGCTCGCCGTTCCAGCGGCGCCGCCACCAGGTGGCATAGGTGTTGACGAGGATCCGGCGGATATAGGGCTCGGGATTGCCGTCGATCCGCTTCCAGGCGAACCACGCCTTGGCCAGGGCCGTCTGGAGCAGGTCCTCGGCCAGGGCGTGGTCGTGGGTCAGCAGGTACGCCGTACGCAGCAGGGCACGCGATCGTGCCGCGACGAACGCGTCGAAGTCCACGTCGGTGGCCACCCGTTCCCCCGTCCCGATGGCATCGGTGATGGTCATGCCTGGACTACCGGCTGGTCCCTGGCGAAGGTTGCCTGCGGTCGCTACTTCTTGCGCGACAGGAACGCCGTCATCGCCTCCCGGGCCTCGTCGGAGGCGAACAGCCGGGCGGAGAGCGCCGACATCTCCTCGCCGCGCGCGTCGATCCGGGCCAGCAGGTCTGCGTTGAGCAGCCGCTTGGACTCGCGCAGCCCCTGGGCCGCGCCCGTCGACAGGGACGCGCAGACGTGGCCGACCTCCGCGTCGAGGTCGTGGGCGGGAACGGCCTTGGTCACGAGCCCGTACGACGCCGCGGCAGCACCGTCGAAAACCTCACCGCCGAGGGTGGTGAGGGAGGCGGCTCGCGGGCTCATCCGGTGGTGGACGGTGAGCGAGATGATGGCCGCCGCGAGGCCCAGCTTGACCTCGGTGAGGGCGAACGTGGCGTCCTCGCTGGCGATCGCGATGTCGGAGGCGGCGACGATCCCGATGCCCCCGGCCCGGACAGCTCCCGCGACCCGCGTGACCACCGGCTTGTCCATCGCCACGATCAGCCGCTGCAGGTCCACGATGCGACGGGTCGCCTCCTCCATCCCCGCCGCGGAGGCCTCGGAGAGGTCGGCGCCCGAGCAGAACACCCGCCCGGCGGCCTGGATGAGGACCACGACGACGCCGTCGTCGGAGGCCGCCGTCTCGAGATGCGCGAACAGCTCGGTCACCAGTTGCCGTGACAGGGCGTTGCGGTTGTGCTGGGAGTCCAGCGTGATCATGGCGACCCGGTCGGCCACCTCGTAGTGCACCAGCTCCTGGTCATCGCCCATGGCCTCATCGTAGGAGGCCGCCCGACGCACCGGACACATCCGCTGGCCCGGTCGGTGCCGAACCCCTCCCATGCACCCGCCCACGCCGCTCCGCCGCCCGATCGCTGCTCTCGCCGGGATCACGGCGGCGCTCGTCGGGGCGGCGTCCGGTCACCTGGTCGCGGCGTACGTCGACCCGGCGGCCTCCCCGGTGCTGGCGGTCGGGTCGACGGTGATCGACCTGACGCCCACGCCCCTCAAGGAGTGGGCGGTCGCGCGGCTGGGGACGGCCGACAAGCCGGTGTTGGTCGGCGCGGTCCTGGTCGGCACGCTGCTGCTCGCGGCAGCAGCCGGCCTCGTGACCCGGCGGAGCCGGGCGGGAGGGGCAGGGCTGCTCGTGGGGCTCGCCGCGGTGGCGGGAGTGGCAGCCCTGTCCCGACCGGCCGCCCAGACACTGGACGCGGTCCCCGCCGTGGTCACGGCCGTCGTCGGAGCCGCGGTGCTGCTCGGGATCACCCGACCCCACCCAGCGACGACGGCCGTCGAGGACCCGGCCGGGCCGAGCCGACGGGGCCTGCTGGCCCTGGGACTCGGGCTCGCCGTCGCCCTCGCCGGAGCGGGCGAGTGGGTCAGCCGCGCACGCGGCGGTCCCTCCTCGGTCGCCCTCCCCGCGCCCTCCGACCCGGCACCACCGCTGCCCGCCGGCCTCGAAGGTCGCTTCAGCGGCATCTCCGACCTGCAAACCCCGAGCGACGACTTCTATCGGGTCGACACCCGGCTCGTGCTGCCGAGCATCGATGTCGACGGCTGGCGACTGACCATCGACGGCGACGTCGACCGCACCGTCGACCTCGGGTTCGCCGACCTCGTGGCGATGCCGCTCGTCGAGCGCGACATCACGCTGACCTGCGTCTCCAACGAGGTGGGCGGGAAATATGTCGGCTCGGCACGCTGGCTCGGCGTACCGCTCCGCGACGTTCTCGACCTGACCGGCATCGACCGGACCGCCGCCGACCAGATCCTGTCGACCGACGTCGACGGCTTCACGATCAGCACTCCGCTCGAGGTCGCCCTCGACGGGCGAGACACGCTGCTCGCGGTCGGCATGAACGGGTCGCCCCTGCCCCAGGCCCACGGCTTCCCCGTGCGCCTGGTGACGCCTGGCCTCTATGGCTTCGTGGGGTCGACCAAGTGGCTGCGGCGACTCACCCTGACGACCTATGACGCGGCCCAGGCCTATTGGACCGACCGGGGCTGGGCGACCGACGCCCCGATCAAGATCGCCAGCCGGATCGACACCCCGCGGCCGCTGTCGACGGCCGATGCGGGCGACGTCGTGGTCGGCGGCGTGGCCTGGGCCCAGCACCGCGGCATCGGCCTGGTCGAGGTGTCGGTGGACGACGGTCCCTGGCAGCGGGCGACGCTCGGCCCGGACGTCGGCATCGACTACTGGCGCCAGTGGTTCTTCCGCTGGCCCGCGGAGCCGGGACAGCACACGCTGGCGTCCCGGGCGACCACGGTCGACGGCGAGGTGCAGACCGAGCGTCGGGCCTCGCCGTTCCCCGACGGGTCCAGCGGCGTCCAGCAGGTCGTCGTCAACGTCGCCTGAGCGGCTCGGCCAGCCTGCCGAGAGCTGCTTCCCACTCGCTCCCATCCGACCGGGCCTCGGCTCCGAATCCCCAGCAGAACCCAGCACGAGACAGCCGTAACGAAGAAACGAGAGGTGCAGAGATGAACCGCACGACCGCTCGCCGTACGACGGGGCTCGCCGCCCTCGCGCTCACCCTGTCGATGGGCCTGGCCGCCTGTGGTGGCGACTCCGACACCGGCGCCGCCAGCGACGGCGGCTCCTCGATGTCATCCTCGCCGAGCATGAGCGAGAGCATGAGCCCCTCCGACGACATGAGCTCCGGCTCCAGCGCGGATCCGGCTGCCCAGACCTTCGGTCCCGGCTGCTCGGCCATCCCGGCCACCGGTGGCGGCTCCTTCGACGGGATGGCCACCGAGCCGGTCGCCACCGCCGCGAGCGCCAACCCGCTGCTCAAGACCCTCGTCACCGCGGTGACGAAGGCCGGCCTGGTCGACACGCTCAACGGCGCGGACGGCATCACGGTCTTCGCGCCGACCGATGACGCGTTCGCCAAGATCCCGACCAAGACCCTCAACGGGGTACTCAAGGACAAGAAGACGCTGACCTCGATCCTCACCCACCACGTGGTCGCCGGGCAGCTGGCCCCCGACCAGCTCGCGGGCAGCCACGAGACCCTCAACGGCGACACCATCACGGTGATGGGCTCCGGTGAGGACTTCACCGTCGGCAAGGAGAAGGCACACGTGCTCTGCGGGAACATTCCGACCGCCAACGCGACTGTCTATGTCATCGACACCGTCCTGATGCCCTGACGACCAGCGTCGTCACCATCACCCAGCAAGGATCGACACCGTGGAACCACTCCAGCCCGCGCCCTCCGACGGCCCCCGCCCGGGGTCGCCGGAGGGCCTCGGCACGCCGTCGGACGGCGCCGGTCCCGACCTGGCTGCCCTCCTCAAACGGTCGGGCCGCGGCGACCGCGACGCCTTCGCGGCGCTCTATGACGCCACCGCCAGCCGGGTCTTCGGACTGGCGGTCCGCGTCGTCCGTGACCGGGCGCAGGCCGAGGAGGTCACCCAGGAGGCCTTCCTCGACATCTGGCGCCAGGCCAGCCGCTTCGACCCTGCCCGCGGCAGCGCCAGCTCCTGGATCCTCACCATCGGGCACCGCAAGGCCGTCGACCGGGTCAGGTCCGCGGAGGCGGCGACCCGACGCGAGGAGACCTATGGATCGCGGCAGCACCAGGTCTCCCACGACACCACCGCCGAGGCGGCCCACGCGTCGTTCGAGGCACGGCGGGTCCGCCACGCGCTCGAGGACCTGACGCCCGCACAGCGGCAGGCCATCGAGCTGGCCTATTTCGACGGCTACACACACACGGAGGTGGCCCGGATGCTCGACCTCCCCCTGGGCACCGCGAAGACGAGGATCCGCGACGGCCTCATCCGGCTACGCGACTTCATGGGAGTGGGAGGTGCTCACGCATGAGCGACCTGCACGGACTGTCCGGCGCCTACGCCGTCGATGGGCTCGACGACCTCGAGCGGGCCCGGTTCGAGCGCCACCTCGCCGAGTGCGAGGAGTGCCGCGCCGAGGTGGCCGGTCTCGTCGAGGCTGCGGCCCTGCTCACCGAGACGACCGCCCTGGCCCCGCCGCCGGAGCTGCGCGACCGAGTGTTGGCCCAGGTGGCGAGGGTCCGCCCCCTCCCCCCCGTCGTCGGCGCCCACGAGGCGAGCCGGACCCGCGCGCCCCGGCGCCGGCTGCTCGCCGGGCTGGCAGCGGCCGTCGTCCTGGCGGTGGCCGGGGCCGGGGTCGCCGCCTGGCACCCCTGGACCGACGAGACCTCCGCGTCGCCCACCGCGGCCGAGCGGGTGCTGGCCGCTCCGGACGCCGCGTCGGAGACGCTGACCTTCCCCGGCGGCGCGCGGGCCAAGCTGGTCCGCTCCGCCTCGCTGCACCAGGCCGTCCTCGTCACGACCGCGATGCCCGCCGCTCCGGGCGACAACGTCTATCAGCTCTGGTATGCCCAGCCCGACGACGGCATGGTGTCGGCCGGTGTGATGCCCGCCAAGGCGGACCAGACGGTGCTGCTCATCGGCGACGCCGCCACGGCCACCGCCGTCGGCATCACCGTGGAGCCCCGGGGCGGTTCCCCCGAACCGACCTCCGACCCGATCGCCCTGTTCAGCTTCGGCACGCTCGTCCCCGTCGCCTGAGGAGCACGATGACCACGCACCGCACCCCTGCCCCGGCCCCACAGCCGCACCATCGGACCGTCGCCGTCGTCGGCTCCGGCGTCGCCGGCCTGACCGCCGCCTATGTGCTGCGCCAGCACAGTCGTGTGGTGCTCTTCGAGGCCGACAGCCGGCTGGGCGGCCACGCCGACACCCACCAGGTGGGCGACCTGGCCATCGACACGGGCTTCATCGTCCACAACGAGCACACCTACCCGGTGCTGCTCCGCCTGTTCCGCGAGCTCGGGATCGCCACCCAGGACTCCGAGATGTCGATGTCGGTGCGCGACGAGGCGACCGGGCTCGAGTACGCCGGCGCGCTCGGAGCGCGGGGCCTGTTCCCGACCGCCCGGCGACTGGCCGACCCGGCCTATCTGCGGATGCTCACCGAGGTGCCGCGCTTCCACCGCCGGGCGCGCGCCCTGCTGGCCACGGAGGCGACCAGCGAGGAGCGACCCACCTTCGCCGAGTTCCTCACCGACGGCGGGTTCTCGCCCCACTTCCAACGACACTTCGCCGAGCCGCTCATCGCGGCGGTCTGGTCGTGCGACCCCGACCACGCCCTCGACTACCCCGCCCGGACGCTGTTCTCCTTCCTCCAGCACCATGGGATGCTCGCCGTCTTCGGCTCGCCGCAGTGGAAGACCGTGACCGGTGGGTCGCGCGAATATGTCCGCCGCGTCGGCGAGCTCGTCGACGAGGTGCGCACCGGCACCAAGGTCACCTCCCTCCGGGAGACCCCCGACGGGGTCGAGATCACCGATGGCAACGGCCAGGTCACCCTCGTCGACGCGGTGGTCGTCGCCACCCACCCCGACCAGGCGCTGGCCATGCTGGCGGAGCCGACACCGGCGCAGGTCGAGGTGCTCGGGGCGATCCCCTACTCCCAGAACCTCGCCCAGCTCCACACCGACACCTCGGTCCTGCCCCGCGCCGAGCGGGCCCGGGCGTCGTGGAACTTCCTGCGCCGCCCCGATGCGCAGGGCCGGGTGACGGTCACCTATGACCTGACCCGGCTGATGCGGCTGCCGACGTCCACCCGCTATCTGGTCACCCTCGGCGGGGAGGACATCGTCGACCAGGCCACGGTCATCGACACGATGGAATATGCCCATCCGCTCTATACCCCCGCCTCGGTGGCCGCCCAGCGCCGGCTGCCCGAGATCGCCACCGACCGGGTGGTGTTCGCCGGGGCCTACCACGGGTGGGGATTCCACGAGGACGGCGCCCGGTCCGGGCTCGCCGCCGCCGAGCGGCTCGGCTCCTCCTGGCAGGGCCGGCCCGACGCGGGAGCCCGGCCGGGCGTCTTCGATGCCACGATCCGCCACGTGCGTCGTACGCCGTTCCGCCGCGCCTTCACCCATGCGAGCCGGCTGTGGCTGGTCGACCTCGACCGACTCCCCGACCACGGGGTCCTCGGCCGCTTCGAGGCCCGCGACCACCTCGGCGAACCGAACCGGTCGCTCCGGGCCAACGTCGATGCGTTCCTGGCCCAGCACGGCATCGACCTGGCGGGCGGCCGGGTGCTGATGGCCGCCAACGCCCGGGCATTCGGCTATTGCTTCAACCCGATCTCGGTGTTCTGGTGCTTCGACGCCGACGGGCAGCAGGCCGCGGTCGTCGTGGAGGTCCACAACACCTATGGCGACCGCCACGCCTACCTCGTCCACCCCGATCCGCAGGGGCGGGCCCGGGTCGACAAGCAGATGTACGTCTCGCCGTTCCACGGCGTCGACGGCGTCTATGATCTGGCCGTTCCCCTGCCCGGGGATCGCCTCGACATCGCGGTGACGCTCCGCACCGACGACGGTGAGGTGTTCAGCGCCAGCCTCTCGGGACGCCGGTCCGCCCGCACCTCGCCGTGGCGGTCCGCCCCGGCCGCGCTGCGCGGGTCGCTCCTCATCCGGCTGCACGGGATCTGGCTGTGGGCTCGGCGACTGCCGATCCGCCACCGCCCGGTCCACGCACGACAGGAAGGTGTCTGAGATGTCGATCGCCACCTCGGACCTCATCGGCCAGTGGCCGGGCCTGGCCAGCCCGCCCGCCGGACTGCGCACCCGCGTGGCCTCGTCGGTCACCCGCTCGCTGTTCCACCGGGTCGCCGCCCGCTATGGCATCCGGGTCGTCATGCCGGGCCAGCCGGTGCCGGCCGGCGCCGGTCCCACGGTCGTGCTCAACCGGCCCGAGGAGTTCTATGCCCGCACCGGACGGGACCTGCTGATCGGGTTCGGGGAGTCCTACATGACCGGCGCCTGGGACTCCCCCGACCTGGCCGAGCTGCTGACCGCCCTCGCCGCCGACATCGGCTCACTGGTGCCGGAGCGGCTCCAGCGGTGGCGCCGCTGGTACGTCGCCCGCCACCCGCACGCCCACCGCAACTCCGTGGACAACTCGCGCAACAACATCAGCCACCACTACGACCTGTCCAACGACCTGTTCGCGGCGTTCCTCGATGAGACGATGACCTATTCGTCGGCGATCTTCCCCACCGATCCGCCCGCGTCGGTGACCCGCGACGACCTCGCCGAGGCCCAGCGCCGCAAGATCGACCGGCTCCTCGACGTCGCCCGGGTCGGCGAGGGCACCCGGGTCCTCGAGATCGGCACCGGCTGGGGCGAGCTGGCGCTGCGGGCCGCCGCCCGCGGCGCGACGGTCACCAGCGTCACCCTGTCGGAGGAGCAGCTCGTGCTCGCCCGCGAGCGGATCGCCGCTGCCGGGCTCGCCGACCGCGTGTCGGTCGAGCTGTGCGACTACCGCCGGGCCCAGGGCAGCTATGACGCCGTCGTCTCGGTCGAGATGATCGAGGCCGTCGGCCACGAGTACCTGCCGTCCTACTTCCAGACCATCCACGACCGGCTCGCCCCCGGCGGCCGCGCCGGCATCCAGGCCATCGTGATGCCCCACGACCGGATGGTCGCCACCCTCGGCACCCACACCTGGGTCCACAAGTACATCTTCCCCGGTGGCTTCCTGCCCTCGACCGTGCTCCTCGACGAGGTCAGCCGGGCCGCTGGCCTGCGCACCATGGGCACCCGGGCGCTGGGCCTGCACTACGCCGAGACGCTGCGGCTGTGGGACGAGACCTTCATGGACCTCGAGGTCGGCGCGCTCGGCTTCGACGAGGTGTTCCGCCGGATGTGGCACTTCTATCTGTGCTACTCCCGCGCCGGCTTCGCCTCCGGCTATCTCGACGTCGTCCAGCTCGACTACCTCCGGCCGCGCTGAGGCGGCCCCGCCCCGATGGTGACCAACTGGTTCCTGGCGTCGCTCGCCTCGCTGGTGGCGATCGCGCTCGCGATGGTGGTGACGGCGCTCGTCTCGCGCCGGCTCGGCCGGGTGTCGGTCGTCGACGTGACGTGGGGGCTTGGCTTCGTCCTCGTCGCCGTGGCCGCGGCCGGGGTCGGGCTGGGCCGTGACGTCGGGTCCGGGTGGCGTACGACGCTCCTGGTCGCGATCGTGGCGCTGTGGGGGCTTCGGCTGGGCTGGCACATCGCCCGCCGCTCGCGCGGTCACGGCGAGGATCCTCGCTATGCCGCCATGCTTGGCGACGCCGGCTTCGGCACCGCGGTCCGCAAGGTCTTCCTCGTCCAGGGCCTGGC
>JAGQUE010000185.1 GCA_020438665.1 Nocardioidaceae bacterium
CGGGTGTTGATGATCGGCCGCTTGAGCGTGGTCTCGAGGCCCACCTCGACCTCGAAGAAGTCCGACCGCTGGGTGAGCTGGAAGCCGTGGTCGCGGCCTTCCTGCCCGATGCCGACGCGCCCTGCGCCGGCGATGACCTGACGGCTCACGAAGAACGGCGTCAGGTGGCGCACGATGTCGGCGAACGGGGTCGACCGGCTCATGAGGTAGTTCTCGTGAGCGCCGTAGGAGGCGCCCTTGTTGTCGGTGTTGTTCTTGTAGAGCACGATCGGCGCCGCCCCGGGCACCACGGCCGCGAGCCGCGCGGCGTCGAGCATGACGAGCTCGCCCGCCTTGTCCCAGCGGACGATGTCGAGGGCCCCGGTCACCTCGGGTGTGGAGTATTCGGGGTGGGCGTGGTCGACATAGAGGCGGGCACCGTTGGTCAGGATGACGTTGGCCAGGCCGAGGTCCTCGTCGGTGAGCTGGGAGGGGTCGGCCACGTGGCGCGACATGTCGAAGCCGCGGGCGTCGCGCAGGGGTGACTCCTCCTCGAAGTCCCACCGGGCCCGCCGGGCCCTGGCGGTGGCCGAGGCATAGGCGTTGACGATCTGGGAGGAGGCCACCATCGGGTTGGCGTGGGGCAGGCCCTGCACCGAGATGCCGTACTCGACCTCGGTGCCCATGACCCGCCGCGTGCTCATGCCAGGAGCCTACGCGGGCGCACCCCCCGCGCGGGGCGAGGTGATCCCGCTCACATCCTCGCGAGGGAGCGATGTGGCGCGTGCCTCACCCCGGCCCCGGAGACACGGCGGGGTCGCGCTGCCTAGCGTGGGGTCCATGGACACGCCCCCCGCTCACCTCGCCTATGACGAGCTGGACGACCCACACGACATGGCGTGCGACTGCGCCTGTGCCTGCGACACGTTGCAGCTGACCCCCGGGACGCCCGAGCACCAGACCCACCTGGTCGACTGCGAGACGCTCGAGATCTGTCACCTCCACCTCGACGCCTCCGCCGTCACGATGGCCGAGTCGCTCAACCTGCACCTCGACTGATCATCGAGACCCGGCCTGAGCCTCATCGAGACCCGGCCTGAGCCGTTCCGAGCCGCGACCGGGTAGCCTCCCCGGACGTGTGGCGCGAACAGGTGCTGCCGCGGGTCACCGATGTGGTGTTGCGCGGCCATGAGGTGGGCGAGGTCCGAGGCGATGCCTGCGCCGGACTGAACGGCCGGGTGCTCGAGATCGGGTTCGGCAGCGGCCTCAACGTGCGCTGGTATCCCCATGCGGTGACCGAGGTGCACGCGGTCGAGCCGTCGGACGTGGCCTGGAACCTGTCGGCGCGGCGGCGCTCCCGGACCCATATCCCTATCCACCGCACCGGCCTCGAGGGCGAGCAACTGGACGCCGAGGATGCGGCGTACGACGCGGTGCTGGTCACCTTCACGCTCTGCTCGATCCCGGCGGTCGACCGCGCACTCGCCGAGGTCCGTCGGGTGCTGCGCCCCGGTGGCACCCTCCACTTCCTCGAGCACGGCCTCGCCCCCGACGCCGGCGTCGCACGCTGGCAGCGCCGGCTCGACCCGGTGGAGAAGATGCTGGCGGGGGGCTGCCACCTCACGCGCGACCCGGAGGACCTGGTGACCTCGGCTGGGTTCGGGCTCGGCCCCGTGCGTCATGCCTACCTCAGCGGCCCCAAGGCCATCCGACCCTGGGGCTACCTCTCCTGGGCGCGCGCCGAGGTGGACGTCGGCTAGAGGTATTGACCGGTGTTGGAGACCGTGTCGATGGACCGGCCGGGCTCGGTGCCCTGCTTGCCCGTGATGAGGGTGCGGATGAACACGATCCGCTCGCCCTTCTTGCCCGAGATCCGCGCCCAGTCGTCGGGGTTGGTGGTGTTGGGTAGATCCTCGTTCTCGGCGAACTCGTCGACGAT
>JAGQUE010000186.1:0-7865 GCA_020438665.1 Nocardioidaceae bacterium
TCGCCCCGCCGCACCAGATCTCGCGGCCCCGCAAGTCGGTCAACGACACCGTCATCGCGCCGTCCCCGCCGCGCACCGGCATGCCCTCGGGCATCATGGGCCGCGTCGCCGCGACGACCATCGTCGACCGGATCCGGCGCGGCAACGACCGTCCCGCCCAGCAGGCCTCGATGGCCGACATGGGTGCGGCGTGCGTGGCTTCGGCCGGCACCGGCCTCCGCAAGGGCTCGGCAGCCGCGATGACGATGCTTCCCGTGGTCCCCGACTATGAGAAGTTCTCGACCGGCCGCGACATCCGCTCCACTCGCGGTGAGATCGGCCTCTCCGGCCACTGGGCCAAGCTGATGCTCCACTACCTGTTCATCCACAAGGCCAAGGCCCGCTTCGGCTGGCACTTCATCCCGGAGTGATCATGACCATCTCATCGGACAACCAGCCGGTCGCCGACCTCTCCCGGTCGCCCCTGCCGACGCCCAAGACCCTCAAGCGCCGCAAGAACGTGTTCTTCCAGTTCTACCGGTTCGTGCTCTTCAACCTGCGGATCATCAAGCTCGTCGTCCGCGGCCACGGGCACTACTGACGGTCCCCGACTGACACGCTCGACACATCACCTGTGGTTTCACGCCTGATCGGGTGCTCCTCGGTCACACTGGGACCGTGAGACCACAGGTGGTGGCCCATCGGGGTGCCAGCCACGAGAAGGCCGAGCACACGCTGGGCGCCTATCTCAAGGCACTGGACGAGGGCGCGGAAGCCCTCGAATGTGACGTCCGGCTGACCGCCGACGGCCATCTGGTCTGCGTGCACGACCGCGACCTGCGCCGTACGGCGGCCCACAAGGGCGTCGTCTCCACGATGCAGCTCGACGAGCTCGGCCAGCTCGACTTCGCCTCGTGGAAGAACCCGTGGGCCGACCTCGACGACGAGGCGCCGCTCGAGGCCGACGAGAACGGCAAGGTGCTGACGCTGCGCCGCCTGCTCGAGACCGTCGCCGACTATGACCGCCACGTCGAGATCGCGATCGAGACCAAGCACCCCACCCGCTACGGCGGGCTGGTCGAACGCCGCCTTGCCGAGATGCTGCGCCACTTTGGGTGGCACCAGGCCGGGTCGCCCGCCCGCATCATGAGCTTTTCCTACAGCGCCCTGCAGCGCATGCAGAAGCTCACCCCCGACCTGCCCCTGGTGATACTGATCGACAAGCGCCGCGCCTGGCCGGTCCTGGCGCCGGTGATCGGCCGCGACTGGGTGATCGGCCCGGGCGTCGACCTGCTCCAGGACAACCCCAAGGTCGCCAAGGCCATGGTCGCCAGCGGTCACCCGATCCACGTCTGGACCGTCAACACCGAGCACCAGCTCGACACCTGCCTGCGCTACGGCGTACGCGCGGTCATCACCGACCGCCCGGCCTACATGCTCGACCTGCTCGACCGGTAGGTTCGCCCGCATGGGCAAGAAGGCACGCAGCAGGACCCGTGAGCAGGCAGCCGAGCCGGGCGAGGTGGGCCCTCGCCAACCGTGTCCCTGTGGGTCCGGCAAGCGCTACAAGGCCTGTCACGGAGCCCCCGGCGGCGGTGACGCCCCCTATGTGGCTCGGCCCTTCGAGGGACTGCCCTCGGAGTGCGACGTCATCGCGATGCGTGACCTGGTCCCCGCGGCCACCGCACGGATGACGCTGCGCGACTCGGCCCGCCCGGTGCTGCTGTGCTCGGTGCTGCCGGGCGCGGCCCCGGCGCTGGTCCGTGAGTCGGGGGAGATCTGGCTGGGGCTGCAGGTGCGCCACGGCTTCGGTGACCCCGCCCGCGACCTGGGCGCGGTCCTGGTCAAGGCCCTCGACGCCGAGGTGGGTGCGGTGGGGCTGACAGCCGCCCCGGGGCCCGGTCCACGACTTCAGGATCTCGTGGTGGACGAGCCCCTGACGGTCGAGGTCCTCGACGGCTTCGACTATTGGGTGGCCGACGTCGACGACGTCCCGCCGGCGCTCCGCGAGGCCATCGACCAGGCCACCGCCGGCGCCGCACCGACCAAGCGACTCACCAGCGTCGAGGCGGCGTACTGGACCGACGTGGGCGCCAAGGAGCACCTGCGCTGGGTGATGGGCGAGCCCGAGGACGCCCTGCTCGACGCGCTGGCGAGGCTCCACGCAGCCGGCCGCGATCACCTGGTCCCCGAGGGGCGGCTGGTCGGCATGTTCCGGGCCTATGGGCTGCTGGCGCCGGTGTGGGACCTCGTCCCCGGCGCCGGGCCGGAGGTCCTGGAGGAGCCGGCCGCCCAGTTCGCGGCTGCCCTCGCCGAGGCCCTCGCGGACGGGTCGCCGCTGTCCGCGCAGGAGCGCGCGGCGCGATCGGGGCTGGCCAACCGGCAGGTCACGATCCGCTGATCCCGGGCGCGCTCTGACGTCGCGCAGACGGTTTGGTTGGGTCCTGCACGAATTTCACCGTCGCGGAGCGAAATCACCGGCGCTTCCGGTTGTGTTAGTACCTACCCGGAGGTAGATTTCGCAGCGCCCGGCTGTTGTTGCATCCCCCGTCAGCAACAGCCGGGCTCTCCATGTCCGATGCCCGGACCTCGCCGGCCTGGGTCGGCCGGTTCGTGCGCTCCGGCGCGGTGGCTCATCGCAGGTTCAGGCGCGTCTGTCAGAGTGTCCGGGTGCACGCTGCGTCGACGCCCCGGGTGCCTCCGATCACCCTGTCCCGGGCCTTGGTGCTCGTCGAGATCGGCGTGGTGCTCGGCCTCTCCCTCGGACGCTCCGGGGTCTATGCCCTGGTCCGGCTGATCGAGGCCGCGACGGCCCCCGGCCGGCTCTCCTCCAGCACCGCCGTGATGAACACCAGCCTCGCCCCGGGGCGCGAGTGGTTCGACCTGACCTTCCAGCTGCTCGGCATCGGGTTCGGGCTCGTCCCGGTCCTGCTGGCGGCGTACCTGCTCATCCGCTCCGACACCAACCCCTGGTCGGTGTGGGTGGGCGACCGTGGCGCCGCGCTCGGGCGCCGGATCGGCGTCGACGCGCTGTGGGGAGCGGGCGTGGCCGCGGTCGTCGGCAGCACCGGGATCGCCTTCTATCTGATCACCCATGCGCTCGGCATCAATCTCACCGTGATCCCCGAGGCGCTGCCGGGGGTCTGGTGGAAGATCCCGGTCCTCGTCGGGTGGGCGCTGGAGAACGCGCTGCTCGAGGAGGCCGTGGTGCTGGGGTTCGTCCAGCTGCGGCTGCGCCAGATCGGCCTGAGCGTGCCCGCCGCGATCGGCCTGTCCGCCGTACTCCGGGGGTCCTATCACCTCTACCAGGGCTGGGGCGGGTTCACCGGGAACCTCGTCATGGGGGTGCTCTTCGGCTGGCTCTATCACCGTTGGGGCCGGATCACCCCCCTCGTCGTGGCACACCTGCTCCTCGACGTCGGCGCCTTCGTCGGCTATGCCCTGCTGGCGCCCCATGTGTCGTGGCTGCCGGGGTGACCGGGTCGTAACGGTTCCGGGTCGTAACGGTTCACCAAGGGTCGTGACGGTTCACCAAGGTAGGAAGGTGAACCCGCACATACCGGGGTGAACTCGCCTTGGTAGGTGAGGGTTCGACCGCCTACCTTGATGAAACCGTCACCGCCGCGTACGACGCCAGCTCAGCCCAACGTGTAGCCCACGCCGGGCGTGGTGACGAGGTACGCCGGTCGGGCCGGGTCTGCCTCGAGCTTGCGGCGCAGCTGGGCGGCATAGACGCGCAGGTAGTGGTTCTCCCCGACATAGGCGGACCCCCACACCTCACGGAGGATCTGCTCCCGGGTGACGAGACGGCCGACGTTGCGGGCGAGCAGCTCGAGGAACCCCCACTCGGGTCGGGGTCAGCCGGACGTCGGCCCCGGCCCGGGAGACCCGTTTGCGGGCCAGGTCGATCTCCAGGTCGCCGACGGTGACCAGGCTCGACCCACCCGGGTCGGTGGCATGACGGCGTACGGCGGCGCGCAGCCGGGCGGTCAGCTCGTTCATGGCGAACGGCTTGGTGACATAGTCGTCGGCACCGAGGTCCAGGGCCTCGACCTTGTCCTCGCCGTGCTGGCGAGCCGACAGCACCACGATCGGCACCGTGGACCAGCCGCGCAGCCCGGCGATGACCTCGGTGCCATCCATGTCGGGCAGACCGAGGTCCAGCAGCACCACGTCGGGGTGCGAGCGGGAGGCTGCCTCGAGCGCGGAGCGGCCGTCGGCGGCGGTGACGACCTCCCAGCCCTGGGCCCGCAGGTTGATCTTGAGCGCACGCGCCAGCCCGGGCTCGTCGTCGACGACGAGGACACGCTGCCCGCTCATGTGCTCACCGCCCCGTTCCGGGGCACCGACACAACCATGGTCAGTCCCCCTCCCGGTGTGTCCTCCACCGAGATCGTCGCACCGATCGTGTCGGCGAGACCCTTCGCCACCGCGAGACCGAGGCCCAGCCCACCGGACTCGTGGTCGCCCAGCCGCTGGAACGGCTCGAAGATGCGGTCGCGCAGCTCGGGTGGAACACCCGGGCCCTGGTCGGCCACCAGGATGAGGACCTCGTGATCCAGCACCCGCGCGTGCACGCGCACCGGGCGATCGGCCGGTGTGTGGCGGACGGCGTTGCTGACCAGGTTGGCGACGATGCGCTCGAGCAGCCCGCTGTCGGTGAAGATGAGTGGCGCCGACTCGTCGACGTCGAGATCGACGCGGCCCGGCGGCTGACTGGCCAGGGCGAGGGGGAGGACCTCGTCGAGGCTGCGCGCCCGCAGGGTGGGTCGGATCAGTCCCGTCTGGAGGCGGGACAGGTCGAGCAGGTTGTCGATGAGCCCCTCGAGCTGGGCACTGGCATCCTCGGCCGCCTCCAGCAGGACCGCCCGGTCGCGATCGTCGAGCGTCGCCCCTCCGGCCACCAATCCGTCCAACGACGCGCGCATCGTCGCCAGCGGCGTCCGGAGGTCGTGGGAGACGGCGCGCAGGACCGCCGTACTCGTGGCGTCGGCACGCTCGAGCAGGGTGGCCCGCCCCTCCTTCTCCCGCAGCCGGCGGTACTCGATGACGAGACCGGCCTGGACCGCGAACGCCTCCAGGATCCGGCGATCGCTCGCGTCGAGCGTCGGGCCGCACAACGCCAGGACGTGGGTCTCGTCCACGTCGGCCCTGGTGTCGGCCTTGTCCGGCGACCGCGGCGCCTCGCCGCTGTGCGCCAACACCGACCAGCCGGCCTCTCCGCGCTCCAACAGGGCCACGCCGTCGACGCCGAAGGTCTCACGAAGCCGCTCGACGATGGCCTGCGCGGTGTCCTGGCCGGTCAGCACCGACCCGGACAGGGAGGCCAGTGTGGCCGCCTCCGCCCGGGCGATCCGGGCCGCCTCGGCACGCCGCGCCGCGAGGTCGACGACGGTGGCGACACCCGACGCGATCGCCACGAACAGCAGGAGGGCCACCAGGTTGGCGGGCGCGGCGATGGTGAACCGACCGACGGGCGGGGTGAAGAACCAGTTGAGCTGGAGGAAGGAGCTGAGCGCAGCCGCCAGCGCGGGCAGCAGGCCACCGACCAGGGCGACGAGCACGGTGACCCCGAGATAGAGCATCGAGATGGCCGCGAGGTCGTCGGTGCCGGCGGCGCGCAGCACCGTGGTCAGCAGCGCCGGCGCGAGCAGCGCGAGGGCCCAGCCGGCGATGAGCCGGCTCCGCGACAGCGTGGTCGTGAGAGGCCGGAGCCGGAGCCGGAGCGGACCGGGCATGCCGGCGTGGGTGACCAGGTGGACATCGATGGTCCCGGCCCGGTCGGCGATCTCGGGACCCGTCGACCCCGAGAAGAGCCGCCGGAGACGCCCGTGCCGGCTCGTCCCGACGATGATCATGGTGGCGTTGACGGCGGTCGCGAAGTCGACCACCGCCCGCGGGACGTCCTCGCCGACCACGCTGTGGAGGGTCCCACCCAGCTCGCCGATGAGCCGCTGATAGCCCGCGATCCCACGGTCGTCGGTCGACCTCAGCCCGTCCGTCGCCACGACGTGGACGGCCAGCAGCTCGGCCCCGGCCGCCCGCTGGGCGAGCCGGGCGCCGCGGCGGAGCAGGGTCTCGGTCTCGGGGCCACCGGTGACCGCGACGACGATCCGTTCGCGGGTCGGCCACGGCGAGGTGATCTGGTGCAGCCGACGGTAGTCGTCCAACGCGTCGTCGACGCGGTCGGCCAGCCACAGCAGCGCCAGCTCGCGCAGCGCGGTCAGGTTGCCGACGCGGAAGTACGACGACAGCGAGGCATCGATCTGCTCCGGGCGATAGACGTTGCCATGGGCCAGCCGGCGCCGCAGCGAGTCGGGTGACATGTCGATGAGCTGGATCTGGTCGGCCGTCCGGACCAGCTCGTCGGGCACCGTCTCGCGCTGTCGCACGCCGGTGATGCGCTCGATCTCGTCGTTGAGCGACTCCAGGTGCTGGATGTTGACGGTGGTGATGACGTCGATCCCTGCGGCTCGGATGTCCTCGACGTCTGACGCACGCTTCTCGTGTGGCGACCCGGGAGCATTGGTGTGGGCCAGCTCGTCGACCAGGACGACGGCCGGCGCGCGGGCGATGATCGCGGCGGTGTCCATCTCGGTGAGGACCGTCCCGCGGTAGTGGATGGTCCGGCGGGGGACGACCTCCAGGCCCTGCAGCTGGGCCTCGGTCTGGGCGCGCCCGTGGGTCTCGACATAGCCGACGACGACGTCGGTCCCGCGGCCGAGCCGGCGGTGGGCCTCGCCGAGCATGGCGTAGGTCTTGCCGACCCCCGGCGCGGCGCCGAGATAGACGAACAGCTTGCCGCGCCGCCTCGCTGCACCGGTCGCCGTGCTCATGACCAGATCCTGCCAGCGTGACTCACGGTCCGGCGGCCCCGCGGACCGCGAGGTTGAGCAGGAGCACGTTGACCCGCGCCTCACCCAGCACGCCCAGGCCACGACCCGTGGTGTGCTCGCGGACCAGCCGGGTGACCTCGGCCTCGGACAACCCTGTCTCGCGGGCGACGCGCGGGACCTGCAGCGCGGCGTACGCCGGGCTGATGTCCGGGTCGAGCCCGGACGCCGAGGCGGTGAGGGCGTCGGGTGGGACAGCCGTACCGGCCACGCCCTCCCGGGCCGCGACCTCCGCACGGCGCTGCTCGATCGCGGCGACCAGGTCCGGGCTCTCGGGGCCGAGGTTGGACCCGCCCGTCGCGAGCATGTCGTTGTCGCTGACCGATGGGCGACCGACGAACAGACCGGCAGCATCCGAGACCTGTCCGACCAGCGTCGAACCGACGGCCTGCCCGGGGTCGGTCGTGTGGTCACCGGACGCCGTCACCAGGGACCCGTTGGCGCGCCAGGGGAGCGCCACCTGGGCGATGCCGGTCAGCACCAGGGGGTAGGCGAGGCCCAGGACGACGGTGAGCAGGATGATGACGCGCAGCCCGGCGAGGGCGTGGCGGGTGAGAGCGAGCAGGTCCTTCATGGTCAGCCTCCGGGGACGGCCGAGATGACGAGATCGAGCAGCTTGATCCCGAGGAACGGGGCGACCAGGCCGCCGACTCCATAGATGAGCAGGTTGCGGCGCAGCAGCGCCGCCGCCGAGGTGGGCGTGTAGCGGACACCCCGCAGGGCCAGCGGGACGAGCGCGACGATGATCAGCGCATTGAAGACCACGGCCGAGAGGATCGCGGACTCGGGCGTGGCCAGCCGCATCACGTTGAGCACGTCGAGCTGCGGGAACGCCGTCACGAACATGGCCGGCAGGATCGCGAAGTACTTGGCGACGTCGTTGGCGATGGAGAATGTCGTGAGGGCGCCGCGCGTGATGAGCAGCTGCTTGCCGATCTCCACGACATCGAGCAGCTTGGTCGGGTCGGAGTCGAGGTCGACCATGTTGCCGGC
>JAGQUE010000186.1:7897-8032 GCA_020438665.1 Nocardioidaceae bacterium
CCCCGACGTCTGCCTGCGCGAGCGCAGGGGCGTCGTTGGTCCCGTCTCCGCACATCGCGACCATCCGACCCCCGGTCTGCTCCTGGCGGATGAGCGCCATCTTGTCCTCGGGAGTCGCCTCCGCAAGGACGTCGT
>JAGQUE010000187.1 GCA_020438665.1 Nocardioidaceae bacterium
GATGTAGCCGAGCGAGTCGGCGCCGATGCTGGCCCGGATCTCCTCGATGTCGAGACCGTTGGCGATCAGCTCGGCGCGGGTCGCGAAGTCGATGCCATAGAAGCAGGGCCACTTCACCGGCGGCGACGAGATCCGGACGTGCACCTCGGCGGCGCCGGCTTCGCGGAGCATCCGCACCTGGGCGCGCTGGGTGTTGCCACGGACGATCGAGTCGTCGACGACGACGAGGCGACGGCCACGGATCATGTGCTCGAGCGCGTTGAGCTTGAGCCGGATGCCGAGCTGGCGCAGGGTCTGGCTGGGCTGGATGAAGGTCCGCCCGACATAGGAGTTCTTGACGAAACCCTGGCCGAACGGGATGCCGCTCTCCTCGGCATAGCCGGTCGCTGCCGGGGTGCCGGACTCGGGCACGGGCATGACCAGGTCGGCGTCGACGGGGAACTCCCGGGCGAGCCGCCGGCCCATCTCGACCCGGGCCTCGTGGACGTTGCGCTTGGCGATGGTGGCGTCGGGACGGGCGAGATAGACGTACTCGAACACGCAGCCCTTGGGCTCGGGCTCGGCGAAGCGGAGGGACCGCAGGCCGTCCTCGTTGATGACGAGCAGCTCGCCGGGCTCGACCTCGCGTACGACGCTCGCGCCGACCGTCACCAGGGCGGCGTCCTCGGAGGCGACGACCCAGCCGCGCTCGAGCCGGCCGAGCACCAGCGGGCGGATGCCCTGGGGGTCGCGCGCCGCATAGAGGGTGTGCTCGTTCATCCAGACGAACGAGTAAGCCCCCTTGAGCTGTGGCAACAGGTCGACGGCCCGGTCCTCGACGGACTGCCCGGCGTGGTGGGCCAGCAACGAGGTCACGATGGCCGTGTCGTTGGTGCTCTCCGACGGCGCCCTCACATGGAGGTCGAGCTCACCCTCGAGCTCACCGAGGTCGTCGACCATCTGGGCGAGGTCACGGGTGTTGATCAGGTTGCCGTTGTGGGCCAGCGCGATCGACCCGTCGAGCGTGGGGTGGAAGGTCGGCTGGGCGTTGTGCCAGGTCGACGCACCGGTCGTCGAGTAGCGCGCGTGCCCGATCGCGAGGTGCCCCTTGAGCGACTCGAGCGTCGACTCGTCGAAGACCTGGGACACCAGCCCCATGTCCTTGTAGACCAGGATCTGGCGGCCGTTGCTCACCGCGATCCCCGCGGACTCCTGGCCGCGGTGCTGGAGCGCATAGAGCCCGAAGTAGGTCAGCTTGGCGACGTCCTCACCCGGCGCCCAGACCCCGAAGACGCCGCAGGCGTCCTGGGGACCCTGGTCGAGCGGGTCCAGCGCCGCGGTCAGCCGCCCGTCGCCGCGTCGGCCGGGGATGCGGGGGTTCGCCACGAGCGTGAGTCTACGGGCTGGACCCGGCCACGACCGAAGCCGCGCGAGGCGTGGGCCGGGCCGCTGACCGCAGCCGGCAACTCGGCACCGCTGTTGCGCATCTCCCTTGCCATGGGGGATGCGATGACGACACGGACCAGGCGAGCCCGCCGCACGGCCTGGGCGGCGCTGTCCGTCATGATCGGCGGGACGCTCGTCGCCTGCGGGGGCACCGGCAGACCACCGGAGCCGCGCGACCACTCGGCTGCGGCGTCGGAGTCGGCGTCGGCGTCGGCGTCGCCGACCGTAGTCACCCTCGAGGTGTCGGGGCACGCGGTCGGTGGCCAGGGCTTCGGAAGCGCCCAGGCGGAGGTCGTGGCGACGCTCACGGGTCGACTGGGCGAGCCCGACGTGAGCGAGGCCCCCTCCCGGTTCAGCCGGATCCCTGGCCACGAGGGCTGGTTCGAGGTCGCGGGCGACACCATCTCCCCCGCCTGGGCCTATGAGTACGCCGCCCGCACCTGCTGGGGCGAGCTGTGCCTGGTGTTCGGCGGCGACCGGGCCGGCGACCTCCGGCTGCGCGGCTGGGAGCTCGCGCGCGACTCCGAGAAGACGCCGGCCGAGACGTCGTACGACGTCCGCCTGGCCGGCTCGGGGATCGCGCTCGGCGACTCCTGGGAGACCGTCCGTGCCGCCTACCCCGGCACCGTCGTGGACGGCGGCGAGGGCGCCTCGCTGACCATCCGCGACCTGCCGTGGCCGGGGTTCACCGACGGCGTCGGTGCCTGGCGGCTGACGGGCACCTGGGACTTCGATCACCCGCACCGCGCCCCGCCCGACGCGGTCCTGATCCGGATCTCCGCCGGCGAGGGCCCCGAGCCCGGCTGCTGCTGAGTCCCGTAGCGTCGGGACGTGTCGAGAGCCCGGACCAGCCGCCCATCGTTCGCGGCCCTGGTCCTCGCGAGCGGCATCGGACCCATCGCACTCGACTCCTACCTGCCCGCGATGCCGGCGATGCAGGCGTCGCTGGGCGCCCGGGCGTCGACGATCCAGCTGACCGTCACCTGCTACATCGTCGGGATGGCGCTCGGCCAGCTCTTCGCGGGACCGATCAGCGACGGGACCGGCCGGCGCTGGTCGCTGCTCCCTCCGGCCCTGGTGTTCACCCTCGCGTCGGGCGTTGCCGCCAGCACCGAGGACGTGGCGCTCCTGCTCGCGACCCGCGCGGTCCAGGGCGCCGCCGCCGGCGCCGCCATCGTGGTGGCGCGAGCCGTGGTGGCCGACGTCTACCGCGGTCCGGAGCTCGCCTCCCGGCTCGGCACGCTGGCCGTGATCGTCCAGATCGGCCCCATCGTCGCTCCCAGCCTGGGCAGCGTGATGCTCGGGATCGGCTCCTGGCGGACGATCTTCTGGGCGATGACAGCCGTCGGTGTCGCGATGAGCGTCCGCATCGCGCAGGGAGTCCCGGAGACTCTCCCCCGCGACGAACGCCACGAGCGCGGGCTGGGCGAGACGCTGCGACGCATGGGGTCACTGCTGCGCGACTGGGGCTACACCCAGCACGTGCTGGTCAGCTGCGCGATGGTCTTCGGGTTCTTCGTCTACCTGGGTGGGTCGTCGTTCGTCCTGCACGCGGTCTATGGCGTCACGGCGTCGGAGTACGCCGTGATCTTCGGGGTCAACGCCGCCCTCGCCGTGACGGGGGCCCTCGCGTTCCGGTTCGCCGTCCCCCGCCGCGGGCCCGAGGCGGTGCGCCGCGTCGGTGTCATGCTCGGCGCCGCCGCCGCCTCGCTGCTGGTGCTCGTCGCCGCCCTCGGGCCCGACCGCGTGCCGGGCGTCGCGGCGCCATGGATCCTGCTCGCCGCCGTCGCGGCTTCCATGGGCCTGGTGTCGCCGGCTACCGCCACCTTGGCCCTGGAGGCCGGGGCCAGGGCACGCGGCACGGCGTCGTGGCTGCTCGGCGGGCTGAGCCTGGTCGCCGGCGCCCTCGCGACCCCCCTCACCGGCCTGGTCGGGTCGCGGACCCTCCTGCCGATGGCGCTGCTGATGCTGGGCGGCTACGCCGCCAGCGCCGTCCTCCTGCTCATGATCGGGCGGCCGGGCGCCGCCAGGACGCGTTGACCGGCGACACACGCCGGACGGCCCGGCCGTCCTCGGCGCGCGGCTCAGGCGCCGGCACCGAGCCGCTGCAGCAGGAGCGCGTGGGCGAGGATGACCCGCTCGAGCTCGGCGAGGTGGAGGCCCTCGTTGGGCCCGTGGGCGCGGGTGTCGGGGTCCTCGACGCCGGTGACGAGCACGCTCGCGTGGGGGAAGGTGTCGACGAACTCGGCGATGAACGGGATCGAGCCGCCCACGCCCATGTCAACGGGGGCGGTGCCGTCCCAGGCCTCGGTGAAGGCGGCGCGGGCGACGTCGTAGGCCGGTCCGGTCGCGTCGATCGTGGTCGCCTCACCGGTGTCGACGAGCGAGACGGTGAGCTGGGCACCCCACGGCACGTGTGCCTCGAGGTGTGCCCTCAGGCACGCGAGCGCGTTGGCGGTGGTGTCGCCCGGGGCGACCCGCATCGAGATCTTGGCGCGGGCGGCCGGGACCAGGGTGTTGGAGGCCCCGTCGACCTTGGGAGCGTCGATGCCGGTGATCGAGAGCGACGGCTTGGTCCACAGCCGCTCGACGGCCGAGCCGCTGCCGATCCACTGCGTGGTCGGCAGGGCGCCGGACTCGGCGCGCAGCCGCTCCTCGGGATAGTCCACGTCAGCGGCCGGACCGGCGTGGAGGCCGGCCACCGCCACGTTCCCCTCGTCGTCGTGCAAGGTGGCGATCAGGCGGCTCAAGGTGATCAGGGAGTCGGGGACGAGGCCGCCCCACATGCCGGAGTGGACCGCGTGTGACAACGTCCGCACCTCCACGTCGACGCGGACCAGGCCGCGCAGCGAGGTGGTGAGGGCGGGGACGCCGATGTCCCAGTTGCCGGAGTCGGCGATCACGAT
>JAGQUE010000188.1 GCA_020438665.1 Nocardioidaceae bacterium
GGCGCGCTCGCCGCGCTCGTGCTCGGGGCGGCTCCGGCCGTCGCGGCCACCACGGCCACACCCGACGCGGCCGAGGGCACGCAGAAGGCCGACCTGCTCAAGGTCAAGACCGTCAACGAGACCGGCCTGCGGGTCCGGCTGACCTTCGACGACATCCGCCGCTCCGGAGCGCGCTATGGCCAGGGTTTCACGGTCTTCGTCGACACCGACGCGTCCCGCAAGGGGCCCGAGCTCGCGATGACCGGTGGCCTGAACACGGGGACGGACTACCAGGTGGTGCGGGTGCGCCGCTGGCAGCTCGCGCAGAACCCGCTCAGCTGCTCCTACCGGCTCACCCTCGACTGGCGCCGCGACGTCGCGATCGCCCGAATCGGCGACGACTGTCTCGGCGACCACAGCGCGGTCCGGGTCGGCGTCCGCGTCAACGAGACCCATCAGGGCACGCGCACGGCCGACTGGCTGGTGGCTCGGCGGGCGCTGGTCGGCCCGATCACCCAGGGCTGAGGATTGACGGGTCCAGGAGACCGCTCCTGGGTACCCGAGTTGCTCAGGAACGGTCTCCTGCACCATGGCGGGGGCCGAGTTCTGCCGGACTCCACACGCGAGACCCTTGTCGGCACCCGCGGGCGACATATGATGGAAAACGCAGAAAGCCCCCGGTGACCCGAGACGCCGGGGGCTTTCTCTGTGCCGATGGGCGTCCATCGCGCGCGACCGTGGCGGCGTACGGCCCAGAAATGGCTGGAAGGCTCCCGGGCGCGAAACGGGAGCCTTCCCAAGGCCACCCGAGGAGGATGGGTGGCCGGCCACTCCGGTCGCCCTGCCGAGGGCGTTAGGAGGTTCTTGAGCAGGAATGTAGCGACGGCCGCGTCGCTTCGGAGCCCGAATGCGAAAATTCGGTAAAAGAATCGTCCGTCCGGTCACCCGGCAGCGACGAGGCCGATCGCGACCGCGCACAACGCCAGCCCCCACGCCTGGCCGCGGTGGATGTGCTCGCGCAGGACGCTGGCGGCCAGGATGACCGTCATGGCCGGATAGAGCGAGGTCAGCACGGCCGCGACGCTCAGGTAGCCCTCGTGGGTCGCAAGCAGGAACGCCAGCGTCGCCGCCCCGCCGAGGACGCCGCTGATGACGCCGAACCCCGCATAGCCACTGCGGGGAAGCCAGTCGGCCCGCAGCGACAGGGCCACGCCGATCACGGCGAACCCCGCGATGAACTCGTTGAACGCCAGCGGCGCGAGCCCGGCACCCTCCTGGACCTGTGCCAGCAGCGCGAACAGGGTGCCGAACCCCAGTCCCGCGAGGACGCCGTCGACGAACCCGCTGCGCCCCGGCGGGCGCGTGGCCGGGTCGGGGGCCTCGCGCGAGACCATCCAGATTGCCGGTGCGGCGACGAGCATGCCGCTCCACACGACGAGGCCCGGTCGCTCGCCGAGGACCAGTCCCAAGACCACCGGCACGACCGCGGTGCCCACCCCCGAGACCGGGGCGACGACCCCCATGCGCCCCGAGGAGAGCCCGCGGTAGAGGAACGCCGTACCGAACCCGTTGGCGATGCCGGCGGAGCCGGCCCACGCCAGGTCTGCCAGGTCGGGGGAGCCGGGCACGACGATGCTGAGCAGCAGCATCACCAGGGAGCCGCCGAACTGGGCCACGACCGCCACTGCCCACGCGCTGCTGCGCTTGGACGAGACGCCACCGACGAAGTCGCCGAGCCCATAGGACACTGCCGCGAGGAGCGAGAGGAGGACCCCCACCGTCAGACCGCTACCACGCCGGCGACGAAGGCGGTCGCCGCGAGCAGCCCGGCGACGAACTCGATGAGGATGCTGGCGCCCACGGCCTTGAGTGCGGCCTTGGTGGACGGCCAGGCCTGGCCGGCGCCGAGGCGGCGGTGCTCGGCCAGATAGACGCCGAGCGGGAAGCCCGCGAGCGCCCCGACCACGGGGATCACGAAGAAGCCGACGATCGCTCCCACCGCGCCGACCGCCATCGTCGAGGTCGGGACCGTCGCCTTGAGCCGCCGCCCGCGCAGGAGATACTTGACGACCGTCCCGATGACGAGGAAGGTCGCGCCGACGACGGCGACGACCCAGCCGCTGCGGGTCCCGACCTCGGCCGCCCAGGCGATGAGGGCCACGAGGATCAGCAGCGACCCCGGGAGGATCGGCACGATGATGCCGGCGAGCCCGACCAGGATGGCCAGGCCGGCGGCGATGTCCGCGGGAGTCACGGCGTCACCCTGCCACAAGTCGGGGGAAGCGAACGGCCCCGGACCGAGTCGGTCCGGGGCCGTCGAAGCCTGTCGCTGGAGTCAGCTCTCACCGTCGGGAGCCGCGGCCGGCGTGGCGCCGAGCTTGTGGGTCTCGTCCTGGAAGACGGCGGAGATCTCACGAAGCTTGTCGCCGTGCTCGCGGGCGTGGTGGGCGCAGAAGTGCAGCTCAAGACCGTTCTGGAGCTGTACCCGGAGGTAGGCCTGGGCTCCGCAACGGTCGCATCGGTCAGCAGCGCTCAGGGCTGCTTTGCTCGGGACAACGGCGGTGTTCACGTCGACCTCTCTTCCTACGTCGGTGTCTGGCTCAACGTTGGGAGGGGACCGAAGATTCCCACCCCGCCGTGCTGCTCGACACCCCCCATGTAATCACGGACCCGGACCCTCCCACGCGGTTTTCCCACCGGTGGAGACGGCCACGTCGCACAGCGTACGGCGTGGCCGCAACGTTAACCCCGCCGTGCGCCGAGGGGCGGCAGGCGTGGCGACGCAGGGCGACGGCGTGTCGCGGGTAGATTCGACCGGTAACCGCAGAGGGACCGCAGGAGCCGATCATCGCCGACAACACCTACAACGCCGCCCACCTCCTGGTGCTGGAGGGCCTCGAGGCCGTCCGCAAGCG
>JAGQUE010000189.1 GCA_020438665.1 Nocardioidaceae bacterium
GGTGCCCACCGGTGCAAATACTCAGTCAACCGAGGAAACCTGAACACCAGGGGGTCAATTTTCAACCGGCGGAAAGGGGTCAATTTTGGACCGGCGTTGACAGCGACGAAACAAGGCCAACCCGGGGCCAAGTCAGGTGACCACACTCATGGTGCAGATCAGCTTCCACTCGCTGTCTGCTGCGCTCAGGCCCCGTCGGGAGATGGTGCGGATACCTCGGTTGTGTTTGATCTGGGCGAAGACGGGCTCGATGCTCGGGGCTCTCTTCTTGTAGGTCTTTCGTCCTTGCCCATGATCTGTGGGAATGGGCCTTCTCATTGCCCATTTGACGAGACGCTTGGCTGACATCCTGTGCCCATGGACAACAACAGCACCTCGTCGTCGCCACCGGCGTCGGCGGCATGGTCGCTCGACCGCGCGCAGAGAATCGCCGAGGACCTGAAGGCAGTTAGCGTCGACGCCTGGGCTGAGACATGGCATGACCCGGAGGCCGACGCGGAGGACATCTATCTCAGCATTCACGCACCGCTCAAGGTGGGTGATCCAATCTGGACGGTCACGGTCTGGCACGACCGAGAGACGTGGAGGGTGGACACGGGATCTGCTGACCAGAGCAACGCCTTCGGCGTTCGGAGCTTGGACGATCTCGACGCCCCAACGGATTCCCAGCTGGTCGGACTGTTGCTCGCGGAGGCAAGCGCCGCGTGGGAGGTCTACGATCCGCAGTAGTGCAGCCTGGTCAGGGCTGACGGGGGGCCGCTGGCCCGTCCTCGGGTGGTTCGGCGGGCGGGGTCTGGGAGGCGTCCACGGCCTGATCGGCGTCACGTTGGATGGCGGCGCGTTGCAAGATCAGCGACCTGACCTGGTCGTCAGTCAAGGCGGCGTCGGCGCTAGTTCGGCGGTCGACGTACTTGTCCCGAGCGCCGGCCATGTCGACCAGGGTCGGCAGGTTGTGTGCGTCAATGTCGACCTCGCGGTACCGGAAAGGCGCGTAGGTCGCGATCATTGGCTGGGCGAGCGCTACCCAGCCGTCGCGGGGAGCGAAGATCTCGCCCTTGTCGATGAGCGATTCTCGGGTCTCGGAGAGTCCGGTGGTCTTTCGGCCGAGCATCGCGGCGATCTTCCCGCTCTGGGCTTCACCACCGGCGAGGGCTAGTGCGGTGATGTAGGCGCGCTGAACCGGTCCGAGGACGGCCCAGCGGTCATCGAAGTACATGCGCGCGATCTCGGCTCGCGCGTCGGGTACGGCTGTCTCGACGTCGTCGGCCTCGACGAGGGGTCCGGCCGCTCGGGTCCAGGTGGCGGCCGCGAGCGCCTGGAGGTGGGCGGGGTAACCGCCGGTCTCGGCGGTGACAACCGCGACGGCCTCGGGAGTCCAGTCGCAGCCGTGCTCCTGGGCGGGTTCGCGCAGGGCGCGCTCGGTGTCGGTTGGCTTGAGGTGGGCGGAGAGTTCTTCGAAGACGAAGAGGCGAGAGGGGTTGCTGATCCGCGGTTTGGGCTCTTGCTTGTTGAGAGGGCCGATCATCTCTTTGCTGGTGTTGGGCAGGCCGGCGGCGATGAACGCCACTGGCGCGTCGCTGGCGAAGTTGTTGAGGTGGTTCAGGATCGCGCCGATGGTGCGGATGTCGGCTGGTGCCGCGGCTTGGAGTTCGTCGATCGCGATCACCACTCCCCCGCGGCCGTCGTTGCGTCGCTGCTCGGCGCGAGCGAGGTCCGCCACGGCGCGGGCGATGGCGCTGGCGTTGTAGGGGTCGGCGGCCCGGTCGCCTGCTGGGGCGGAGTCCGGGGCGTTGGCGACCTCGAGGCTCACGGGACCGAGGCCGATGCTGCCCGAGAGTCGGGACAGGAGGCGGGCTGCCTTGGTCCAGGTGTCGGCTGTGTTGGCGGCGTATGCCTCGGCCGCGGAGGCGAGGGCGGCGGCGAGGGTGGTGTCTGGGGTGGCTTGGAACTCCAGGCGGGCGTAGCCGGCCTTCTCACAGGCGTTGAGGCAGGCCTTCATGGTGACGGTCTTTCCGACGCCGCGGTGGCCGGTCAGGACCAGGTCGCGGGCGCGGGGTCGCCCCTTGGCCGAGAGACCTGCGAGCATGGTGCGCCAGCTGTCGATGATGTGCTCACGGCCGGGCAGTCGGTCGTCCTCAGGGAGGTGCCCCGCGCCGGGCGAGTAGATCTGCTCCACGGTCGTCCTCCTATATCTGCCTATAACTTACCCTGTTAGACGCCTAGTTTATAGGTTCTTATGGGTCCAGGCGGTCAGCAACGTTCCGGTTCGTCGGCGATGTCCGTGCGGGGCGACCTGTCGTGGCCCGGGCCGTCTTCCAGATGCCCGGGTGCTGGTCGGTGCACGCAACTAGCATCGGCGGAGAACGCCCATCCCTCGCGGAACTCGGGTCTCACCTGCCTGCCCACCCTTCAGGAGAGAACGATGGACGACGAGATTCAGTTGATCAGTGACGGCTCCGGTGTGGCCGTGATCGGTGATTCAGCTGCGGTCGAGCGGTTCCTCGCTGCTGAGGGGCTGCCTTCGAAGGATCTGGGTCTGCCGAAGGCGCGCCGCGTCCTGGGGACGGGGCGGCGCAGGCGGGCTCGGAGATCGCGGCCAACTCGGGGCGGTGGGTGAAGCTGACCGAGGAGTCGGCCCAGATGGTCAAGAAGTACGGCCTGATGGAGAGCAAGACGCCGGGCGTGAGCCACGCGATGGTCGGCAAGCCTGGCGACATCAAGTCGTGGCTGCAGATCGCCAAGGGGCCGGGTGCGGCAGCGGCCAACCCGGCGCTGCTGGCTGGCGCGGCCGGGTTGATGGCACAGCTGGCGATGCAGCAGGCGATGGATGAGATCACTGACTACCTCGCCGTGATCGACGAGAAGCTCGATGACGTTCTGCGCGCTCAGAAGGACTCGGTTCTGGCGCAGATGATCGGGATCGGCCTCCAGATCGAGGAGGCCATGACGATCAGGAGTCACGTCGGCCGGGTGAACGAGGTGACCTGGTCGAAGGTCCAAGCCACCTCCGGGACGATCGCGGACACGCAGGCGTACGCGCTGCTGCAGCTCGACGCCTTGGCAGAGAAGCTGGAGAACAAGACGAAGGTCGGCGATCTCGCCGAGGCGGCCAAGGCAGCGGAGTCCAAGGCGCGCGAGTGGCTCGTCGTCCTGGCCCGGTGCTTCCAGCTCCAGGACGCGATCGCCGTCCTCGAGCTCGATCGCGTCCTGGAGACCGCCCCGGAGGACGTTGACGGGCACAGGGTCGGACTGAGGGCAGCACGTGAGGAGCGGCTCGCCACCATCTCCAAGAGCACCGAGCAGCTGATGACGCGGCTCGACGCCGCGGCGGCGCTCGCCAACACGAAGGTGCTCGCCCATCCGTCGAAGTCCCGCACGGTGGTCCACTCGCGCAACCAGGTCGGGACGGCGGTGGTCGACTTCCAGGGACTGCTCGGCATCGAGTCGGGCCGTCAGACGGTGGAGGCACGCCGCTGGACCGAGGCCGCCGCGGCGGTCCGTGACCGGGCACGCGATGCCGGCGCCGAGCGCGTCGACGCCGCAAGGAGGTTCGGCGTCGACTCCCGCGACCGCGCGCGATCGGCAACAACCAGGCTCTCGGGCGAGATCGCGCAGCGGACCCGCCGGCGCGGTGGCCGCGATCAGGGCGCCGTCGACGACACGGACGAGTGATGTCCCACCGGTCACGCCCGGCGGTGGTGTGATGGCGAAGCGGAAGGCAGCCAGCACGCGGCGGATCGCGAATCAGGCCGCACGGACGCGGCTGTTGCACAAGGTGATCGGCGACGATGCCCGCGTCCTTCTGCTCCGCTATCGCGAGGTCGACGTAGAGGACCTCGGCAAGGTTCTCGCGCGAGCGCACTCCACCTCTGCCGACGAGGTGCAGACCGCCCTGATGAACGACCCGCGGTTCGAGCTATCGGAGTCCACGGTGGTCCTAGCCGGAAACGCCAAGCGGGCACGGGCCACCACGGCGGGCAAGCCTCGGCCGGCGGCCACGTTGGTCGACGACGTCCGATTCATCCTGACCGAGACCGACACCGATCGGCTGGTGGTCACCGCAGCGGAGGGCGAGAGCGTCCGGGTCTTGCGGTGCGACTTCGTCCGCGGTGATCGGGGCGATGAGATCTGGATCGCCTGGGCCGCCACGGATGCAGCGGAGTGGCGGGCTGCCGCCCAGGAGGGTGCCTGGTCGCTCGGCGCCGGCTGGAAGCTGCCGCTGGTCCGCGCGGCCGAAGCGCCTGATGGTCACCCGCCGGTGCTCGTGTTCCGCGAGCGGTCCGCGGACGACGCTGCGCAGCGCGTTCAGGCCGTGCTGACGAGCGTCTGGGGCCGGTCGAGCGGGAGCGCCCGGCTGGAGAAGGTGGCGTGCACGCCGGCCGAGCTCGAGCGGCGCGTGCTGGGTGAGCAGACGGTTCGCCGGCTGGTCACGCGGGCGACGTCGCGGGGTGTCGCTGTCCGGACGTGCGAGCGGTGTGGGCAGCCGCTGTCGGATCCGGCGAGCGTGGCGGTGGGCATCGGGCCCGAGTGCCGGAAGTACTACTCGGCTGAGATCTTGCGGGCGGTGAAAGCACGCAGCGTCGTGCTGCCCAAGTCCTCGGCGCGCAAGCCCACGGCCTGGATCCAGGCGATGCGGGAGTGGCTAGCGCCCTAGCAAAGGCCGGGCGACTATCGCGGGATTCTGACCGGACCGGAAGTGTCGGCGGTCTCGTGCAGGATCCGGGCGTGGACCTCCACGCGTTCCTCGACGACGACCCGCGCCAGGTGTGGGCGCTGGATCGCGTCACCGGCGCGTCGGTCTACCTCGAGGACGGCGACGCGCAGGCGCTGCGGCCGAGGACCCGCTCCGACCTCCGCTGCCCCTACCCCGACTGCGTCGGCGCGATCACGACCGTCGGCGGAGAGAAGCGGCATCATTTTCGGCACCTGACGGACACGACGCATCCGGGCGGACCTGAGTCGCTGCATCATGTCGAGTCGAAGCTCATGATCGCGGACTGGTTCCGTCGGAACGCGACCGGCGCCCGGATCCAGATCGAGTCCGCGGTGGCAGGCACCGATCGGCGCGCGGACGTGCTGGTGGCGCCACTCGACGGTCGCCCGCTGGCCGTCGAGGTCGAGTACAAGTCGTTCACGATCGAGGCAGCGCTCGCGAAGCGGGCGGACTACCAGGCAGCGGGAGTCGACTGCCTGTGGCTGCTGGGGCATTCGCGCGTCCGAGCGTGGCCCGACGAGTCCGGGCGGGTACAGCTACCCGCTTTCGCCGCTGTCCTGGTCGAGGACGGGGCGCGGCTGCTGGTGGTCAATCCGTCGACGCGCGAGATCGGGACGCTGGGCAACCACGCCAACGTAGAAGCCCGCTACGCCGGCGAGCACACGACGGCTCGGATCTCGATCGCACCCCTCGCCGAGTGCTGGCACGAGACGGCAACGACCAACCGGTTCATCGGCACACCAGCCGATCTTCGGCACGACGCGACAGCCCGCGAGTTGGCCGCCCAGCTCGCGGCTCAGCGGGCGGCTCAGCCTCCGCCTCGCCGGCCAGGCTTCGACTGGCCCCGCCAGCCGCCCCTCCCCCGGCCTGAGGGTGCAGCCGAGCAGTCACGTCGCCAAACGAACGGTGCCGCGGCCGATGCGCTCGAGGTGCCCCAAGCTTGGAAGGCCGCGATCTTCGCCAGCTGTGTGGAGGGAAAGCCGAACTGGTCTGTCTTCACCTGGAGCGACATCACCCGGGCAGTCGCACGGACCGGGACCAGGGCCGCGGGCCGATGGTCATCGGCAGAGTTCGAGGGCGTGCGCGCGTGGCTCGAACTTCTGGAGGCCGAGGGCTGGATCTTCGTGGTCTCGCCGAAGGAGTTCGCCGCCAGCGGGAAGCAGCGCCCCGTAGCTCAAGGGCAACTCTTCTAAACAAACTCGGTAACTAGTTGACTAGTTAGTGAGTCAGGAGCAAACTGAGGCCATGAGCGAGAACTCCCATCAGCCGCCCGGTGTCGGGCAGCCGCGCGAGGTAGCGGCCGTTCGGATCCGGCTCGGCGCGGACCGTCCGGCGCCCCAGCCCGATCCACTCGGCCGGCAGCGGATCGGCTTCGCCGACGGTGTCAGCGGCTACGAACTGTGGGAACGCGGCCGCGGCGTGTGGAAGGCGAAGCTGCCCAACGTCGCAGCTGCCGACCTCGCGCTCCTGGTCCATGAGGACCACGTAGTCGGTGTCGGCTCCGTCGACGGCGTCGCCTTCCATGAGGACCGCGTCGCGATCAGCGGCGTTCCGCTGCTGCAGCATCCCCTGATCGGGCAACCGGACCCGCTGCCCAACAAGTCACGCAACCCGATCGCCTACGGCACGGTCCACACCATCCCCTCATCGGCGTACCGGTCGGCCGCACAGGGAGTGCAGCGGCCCTATGAGGACGTCTTCGCCGACGCCGTCCGCGTGCTGACCGAGGCCGCCCGGCTACGACGCGCGGTCTACCAGCCGGCCGCGACCGGCCGCGGCTACGCGGTCCACCCCACCGAGACCGAGCCCGCGGACTGGGCCGAGTTCGTCTGCCTGGCCCTGGCCGGAGCAGCAGCCAATGTCGGTGGCATCGAGACCGCTCTGCAGGGACGTCCCGGCTCCTGGGAAGCCGCCCGCGTGCGGGACCTGCTCACCTCGCAGATCGGCGACGAGGAGGAGAACCTCCTGCGCTACCGCACCGAGCCGTTGCGGATCGTGCTGACGGCCGACCCCGATCTGGACTGGCTCGAGGAGCTGTATGAGGAGTCCTACGAGCAGTTCCAGATGCGCGCCGAGGAAGCTGCCGCGCAGTTCCCGGTCGATGCCCACACGTGGCGGTTCGGCAACGTCCGCAGCGACGGCCGTCCGGCCGGCGAAGCCGACCGACAGTGGACCGGCAACCCGTTCACCGGTGAGTTCGTGTGCGAGGACCCCGACGCCCCGTCGTTCGAGGAGGCCGTCGCGCGGTTCAAGGACGACCTGCGTGCCAAGGGAGCACCCGAGGCCGTGATCGCCACCATGCCGAGCGAGCTGACGATCTCCTTCCCCGTCTCCAAGACCGATGAGGACCGCGAGGCACTCGTACGGCTTGAGCGGCTGGCCGACGAGGCCGCCGCACCGTTCGAGGAGGTCATCGACGAGCTCGGCCGGCAGCGTGACCGCGAGATCGCCGAGTACAACGAGCGGCTCCACGACACCATCCGCCGCGAGGCGGCACGGCGCTTCCCGAACGTCCCCGTCGAGATCGTCGTCGTGTCCTCCGGTGAGTGGCTCGCCCAGCACGCCACCTACGACAGCCTGGAGGACCAGTTGGTCGAGTACGCCCGGGACCACACGCCACTGCCCGGCTCGGGCCTGGCCCCGGTCGACTACCCCTCGGTCGACTCCGCCGCGATCCTGGAGACTGAGCGCGCCGCGGGCCGGCTCCCCCACCTTCGTCTGCAGCGGGAGTTGCCGTGACCAGCTTCAACCATGTGGCGGAGGCCTGGACGGTCGGCCGCCTGCGAGCAGCACTGGAGGGGCTTCCCGACGACCTGCCGGTCATCGTCGATGTGGCCGAGGAGCCCGGCGGAGACCTGGTCGACGAGCAGGTCATCATCAACGTCGGATTCGGCCACGGCGTGGCCGGCGACGGCAGCGAGTTCATCGGCCGTGAGCTGCGCATCGGCTGCGAGTTCCCGACCGGCACCTACCACCGGAGGCAGCCGTGACCAACGAACCCAACTACGTCGAGCAGAAGGCGGCGCAGTGGGCCGCCACCGACCCGCTGGAGCGATGGGTCGACGCCGCACCGGATGGTCCGAGCTCGATCGAGGAGACGGTCGGCGAGTACCTCGGCAGCCATAATCCGTTCCCCGACGGCACCCGGGTCGACGTCCTCGGCCGCGACGGCCAGGGCTGGACCCCGGCGACGGTGATCCAGCGGACCGCCGCGGATGAGTGGACGATCGAGTTCGACGACGGCGAGCAGGCCTGGCGCGACCATCACGAGCTGCGGCCCGCCGCCGATCCCACCGTCTGAGGGCGGCGCTTGATGACTCGCCACCCCGAGCAGTTCGACCGCGGCAGCAACGGCCAGCCCTACGACCCCGACGAGCCGCTCGTCGTGCGATGGGCCGACGTCGTCGCGGCCCGCAACGCGGCGCAGGCCCTGCTCGTCGTGCTCAAGGATGACCAGGTCGACCTTGACTCGACCGACCGGGCGGTGGGCTGGCAGGTGCGCGATTGGCTACCGACCGCAGTCACCCCGGGGCCCCATCAAGAGCTGGGCTCGCACGAGGACGCCGTGCAATGGCTCGAGGACCTGGTCCAGCGCCTGTGGCGCTGCCTGCCCTAGAGACCCCAACACTCCTGCAGGAGTGTCGGCGAGGTCGAGCATTGCGAGGACAAGGGCTCGAGGCGCGTGCAATGCTTCGCCCCGAGAGCCCGCTGGTGTCCCGAGACCACCGCGGGCTCTCATCGCATTCCGGGACTCAGTGGGTGAAGCGGCCGTCGGGTCGCAGGTGGGCGGTCACCTCTGCGACAGCCTGGCCGATGGAGACCGGCGGCAGGTCCTCGGCGAGCTGGTCGAGCAGCTCCTCCACGTCCGGATCGGGCAGCTGGGGCGTGGAGTAGTTGCTCCAGTTCGCGACCGTTGCCGCGAGGTGGTCGTAGGCCACACCGTCACCGGGTGGCTGCAACCAGGCGGCCGCTGCGTCGGCGACCTCGGTGGCGAGCACCGCCGCGTCCTCGTCCATCACCTGCAGTACCACGCGGGCCGCTCTGCGGAGCTGGGCCGCGATCTCGTCGGCAGGCTCCTCGTCGAGCCGCGGTGCGCGGAAGGAGACCCACTGCGCGGTCGCGACAACGAGGCGCCGGTAGGCCTCGGAGTCGGTGCGGGCGTGCATCCACGCCGCGGCCGCGATGGCGACCTGCCGCGCAAGCAACACCTGCTCGTCGTCCATGACCCGCCAGTCTTGACGACCAGGCGCCCGAGCGGAAGCCCATCCCACCGGGGCGGGCTACTCCCCGGGTGCTCCTCTTGACGCGAAAGTCGGGCGCCGATGTCCGATCCAGCGTGTGGCCGGTTGCTACTCCCCCTAGGTCCGCACACCCTGGAGGAGACCGACCGATGAATCAGCCCACGCCCACAGCGCCGTCCGGCGGCCGGGCGCCGCACCCGGTGATCGCCCTGCGTGATCAGCTCACGCAGGCCCACAGCGCGGCCGACCAGCTTCGAGCGATCCTCGCCAGACTGGAGGACCCTGGCCACCGGATCGGTGAGCCGCGATGAACGCGCGCGGGATGCTCGCGGCCGCCGATGCGGTCTTCGATGCTGCACGCGCTCTGCGCCGGGCCGCCGAGACGGTCGACGAGCTCAGTGACGTCGCCGCGTCCTCGCTGCGGGTCCTCGACGACGCGGCCACCGACGCCTTCTACGCCCACCAGGAGGAACGCCGCGACTTCCATCTGGAGTCCGCCGGCGAACACCTGACCCGGCTCCGGCACCGATCGGAGGTGATGAACGAGCTCGGTGACGACCTCACCCGCCACCTCACCACGGCCGGCAACGCGATCGAGCTGGCCGGCACCGAGCTCGGCCGCAGCACCGACGCGAACGACCGCGACGCCGACCTCCTCGCCCTGCATACCCAGATCGACGTCCTCGGCGAAGTGGTCGCCTTGGCCCGCCCGGTGGCCGACCAGATCACCCGCCACGCACAGCACGCCGCCGAGTCGGCGGCCGCGACCGACGCCTTGATGCTGCTCGACACCCGCGTGCACAAAGCCGGGAAGGAAGTGAACCGTGCCGACGAGGGCCTCTCGGTCATGCGTTCGGTCATCGACCACGCCCAGTCGCGCGCCCGGGGCTCAGCGGCCCTCGCCGGCTCGCTGAGCTACGCCGCGAGCCACCCGCCGCAGCCGGCGAACCAGCCCGAGACCGGCCAGTCCGGCATCGCCATCTGACTGCCCCGACAGCCCCGCACGAGCGAACACAACCCCTGGAAGGTGGAGCACCCGATGAACCGAACACTCACCCTCAGCTCGCATGACGAGCTGCTCTCCTACGTCCCCCATGCGCTGGGCTTCCGGCGCCCGCAAGGCATGGTCTGCCTGCCCCTGGGTGGTGACGGGCCGATCGCTCGGCTCGACCTGCCACCGACAGCGCGGGAGAAGGAGCCCTTCCTCTCGACCCTCGCCGACGTCTACCTGCATCGCCACCCGACCCGGAGGATCGCGCTGGTCGCGTACGGCGAGGACGGCCGCGCCTGTCTCGACGCGCTCTCTGCCCTGGGTGAACGGCTGATCGAGGGCCGAAGGGGTCCCGACGTCGGTCCGATGCTCTGGGTCAACGGGGATGAGTGGTTCGACGTCCTCCAAGGCACCAGCGGCACGGTCGATCCGCGGGTTCGCGACCGGTTCGACGCCGAGTTCGCGCTGATGGGCCGCGTGATGCCCGTCGACCGGCGCGAGGACCTCTCTGCTGCGATGCAGGGGGATTCGTCCGGCGTGGCCGAGCACCTCGCCGCGGCCCAGGAGCGGGCGATGAACATGGCCACCTCGGCGCGCACCGCTGAGTTCGCTTGGGTGGGATCGAAGCTGGAGGAGTTCCTCGAGTCCCGGCTCTACCTTCCCGACGCCGACGCCGCGCGGCTGCTCGCCGTCATGCACGACAGCGGCGCCCGAGACGTCGCCGTGGGCACGATGACCTGCGCGAACGCGCGGGTGTTCTCCGAGCTCTGGCAGGACCTCGTGCGCCGAGCCCCCGCCGAGGTCCGCGACGGCCCGGCAACCATGCTCGCCTTCAGCGCCTACCTCAGCGGCGACGGCGCGAAGGCCTGGTCCGCACTCGACCAGCTCTCCGAGCACGACCCCTTCGCCGACCTCGTCACGATCGCACTGGAGAACGCCGTGGACCCCAAGGGGTGGGACAGCCGCCAGCCCGCCCCGGGCGGCAGCGTCGTGATGCAGCAGGCCGCTCTGCGCACCACCGTCACCCAGGACCGCAACAGCCACGAGAAGGACACCCCCGGCACGCGCGGCATCGATGGCGCCGGCCCGGCATCCCCCTCCCCCAGCCGCTGACCAACGAAGGGACCACACCGATGCACAAGAACCGCTCTCACGCAGCAGCCCGGCTCGCGCGACTCCTCGCCGCCACTCCCCCGCCCACCGACCGCGCCGCCGAGGCGGTTCGCCGGATCGACTTCACCTTCCCCTCCGCGGAGGACCGGCAGCGGCTCCAGGACAGCCAGCACCGCTAGGTGGCGCAGATCCCGCTGTCAAGGACCGTCCCCGTTCCTGTGGACAGCGCGCGCGTATCCACAGCCCCGGTTCTCGCCCGTTGCGGTGTCGGCGGATCGGAGCACACTCAGATCCAGCGGTCGACGCAACCGGGTGCCGTCGACCAGGGCGTGACCCCAACAGACGGGCGCTCCCACGGAAGGGAAAGGGTGTCGAGGATGCGGACTTCGACCAAGATCATCCGCCTCGGTACAGTCGTGCCCGCAGGGCTCGCCGGGATCTTCGTGGCGATCATGGGCTTGGGATTCCTGCCGGGCGCCGGCCTCGTGGTCGCGTTCGCCGGGACGCTCCTCGTCTCGCTGGTGCTGGCGACCGGTTGCTGGGAGGCGCCGGCGGCCCGGGTCCTCGGGTTCGCCCGCGGATTGCGGGCCGAGGAGACGGCCGCTCTCGCCCCAGCGCGTGCGCTGCTCGAGGTTCTCGAGCTCGCTCCGGGCCGTGTGCTCATTCGGAGCACCGATGCCGGCGGGCTGCTTGCTACCCCGATCGGGCGGCGCACGGTGGTCGTGGAGCCGGGCTTGGTGCAGGCGCTCTACGAGCGTCGGCTCAGCCGGGAGGACGCTGCTGCCGTGATCGGGCATGCGGTAGCCAGCCAGCGGGTCGGGCCGTCCCGGTTCGACCTCGCCGCACGGTTGTGGGCGTTCCCCTGGACGCTGCTGTACGTCGGCGTCCGTCAGGTCGCGCGGGCCTTCTCCTGGGTGCCGGCGGCCGGGTTCGCGTGGCAGATGCGAATCGTGCTCGGTGTGGTCGTGGTCGCCCAGGGCTTCCAGCCCGACGGAGACCCAATCCTGGGGGTGGTGGCTGGGGCCTTGGTCGCGATCAGCTACATCGCTCCGGCCGCCGACCGGCATTGGCGGGCGGTGGTCGAGCGTGACGCCGACCGGATCGTGGCTCTCGCTGGCCTCGCCGGGTCGTTGGCCGACTACGCCCGGTGGCAGCTCGGCCCGGACTCGATGAGGCGGGTGCACCGCATCAGCGTTGCGGCCGACGAGCGCAAGCAAGCACGCGCGCAAGCAGCTGCACTCCCTGAGCCGCCGCAGGAGAGTCCCGTGGAGTGGTGGGGTTTGGGGGTCAACGGCGGGGCTGCGTGAGGTAGGCGGCCATCGGCGCCTCCCTTACAACCAGACCCTCGCGGTCCCGTTGTAGCTGGAGCAAGGTGCCGCTCAGGACCGCCCTGGCGAGCGCTGACTTGGTCGAGGTCCTGCACGAGGACCAGAAGAGCGGAGCCGCCGCGATCTCGTACTCAGGCCTTCTCGAGGACCTCGTGAGCTACCACTGGGACCAAATCCACAACCTCGTCGCTAAGCCGCTGGTCGTCGACAAGGCGATCGACGAGGCGGCCAACCAGGACAAGATGCCGGAGACCAAGAAGTAGGGCCGTCCGTGGCCGGCCCGGACGGTGGCCGAGTTGGGTGTTCGCGCTTGGCTTCGCCCTGATCGCGGCGGGCGGCCTCGTCTGGCTGGCGATCCGCGCCATGTGGGACGCTCGCGCATAACGACGTAAGTCGAGTCGGGCACCGGCCCGACCCGGAGGGAGCAACCCATGCCCATCACGACCCAGTCGCCGATCTTCACCTCAGAGCCGATGGTGACTCGGGCGCTGGCGGCCGAGATTCGCCACGACCCGGTTTGCTTCACTGCGACGATCGAAGACGCGCTGCGGCTGACCGGCGGCGCCCTGGGTGACCTCGTGGACGTTTCTTGCGAAGCCACTGACGCGAACCTCGACGTCCTGCTCATCTACCGGGCGAGCGGCGAGGAGACGCGCGTCGGCCTGGAGGGCAAGTTCGACCACTCCTTCTCCCCCGAGCAGATGGCGAGCGAACGTGCCGCGCTCAACGGTGGCCACCTCGTGCTGATTCTCGCCGATGCCACCCACAGGCCCTCCTGGGTGCCGAGCGAGGTCCCCTCCCTGACCTGGGCCGAGACGCTCGCGTGCTTCGATGATCCCCGCGTTACCACGACCGACGTGAACTCCATGCCGCTGACGAAGGCGACAATCGACGCTCTCCTGGCCAGCCAGCGCATCGAGGACCTCCTGCCCGCCGACTGGATCGTCGACGTGCGACGCAACGGCAACGGCAGCCCGAGCGTCGTGATCGAGTCACCCGACCTGCCGTGCGGTCGCCGCATCCTTGCGCAGGTGCAGACCACCGGCCGCTGGGCGAGACTGCCTCGCGAGGAGATCGCCTACGAGTACTTCACCGGCATCTCCATCGGCGACCCCGACGACGACCTCCCCCTCGTCGACGACCCGGCCGCGCTGGCTCCGGGGTGGGTCGCCCACCTGAAGACGCTGCACGACAAGGTCTTCGCGGGTCGCACTGACGAACTCGGCGTCGCCACCGACAAGCGCCCGTCCGGCGGAAGCGACAAGGACGGCAACCTCACGCTCGCCGGACGCAAGATGCCGTTCGTCAAGGAGCACCTGGCCAATCACCGTTGGGTCGCGATGGGCTTCACCAACTGGGCTCTCGGTGCGTTCTCCCACACCGTCGCAGAAGACGACCTCGCGAACCTCTGCCAGCGCATGTCCACCGTCGTCACCGACTGGTACGCCGCCGAGACAGGCACCTGAGCCCCCCTCCCTTCCTCGCAGACCCTCCGGCTCGTAGACCCATCGGCGAAGGCGGCCGCCAGGCGTCTCCGCATGTCCTCTCCCGAGCCGACCTAGGCGTCCACCGGACGCGCGGCCCACGAACGGACACCCAGTGACGACCGGCGCGACCTCCAGCCTCGAGCGCATCACGATCAAGTTGCCCGACGACTTCGATCCGCAGCGCCACGGCTGCGCGATCGAGTTGCGCATCGCCAAGGAGTACGGCGCCGGGTTCGTCATCGACAGCGTCAACCTGACCAGAAAGACCGTCACGGCCTCGCGCCTGGCGGCCATCGCCGAGGTGACCCAGGACGAGCACGACGAATCCTTCCAGGCCCGCGTCGGCGCGAGCCTGTAGAAGCCGTCGGAGGGCGAGAAGGCCGCGGCGAAGTTCCAGGACCAGCACCCCGGCTACAACATGACCTCCTTCGAGCCGTTCCTTGGTAAGGCGACCCTCACGCGGCTCAACGACGACGAGGCCCGTTGCCGTCGTGTGCTCGCGGTCGCTCTCGGCGTCAAGCCGTGGGACGTCCAGGTGAAGTCCACCCCAGACGGCGGCTACGAAGTCGGTCTCCCCCGCACCTACGTGAAACACGACACCAAGTTGGACGAGAATGCGTTCGGGCTCTGGACCACGACCTTCGGACAGCCCGTCGTGTTGCCCCAACCTCACGTTCCGGCACGGATGCCGTCTACTGGTGAGCTCTTCATCCGCGACCGCCCTCGACGCAAGCTCTGAAACCGGCCAGTCAGCGCTCGAGGCTTGTCATGTCGGTGGTGGCGTCTAGGTTGCTTACGTGGCCCGGGACGCTGACGACGAGGACTGGATTCCCGGCAGCGAGTGGTTCACCCGGGACGCCATCGACCGTCGCGCTGCCGAGTTCATCGCAAAGCTGGATCCGAGGCAGTACGTCGGAACCAAGCACCACATTGTCCCGAGGTTCATCCTCGCCCGGTTCGCCAACAACCGCGGCCAGGTCTACGTCCGCGAACGACTCACCCCCCGCGAAGGTCTGCGTAACATCAAGGACCTCGCGGTCCGTGACTTCTACACCTTCATCAACGACGAAGGCGAGCTCGACTCGTCCTTCGAGTCCCTGCTCGGGGAGGTCGAGAAGGTCGCCGCCGCGGTGCTGCGCGACCACCTGGACAACCCGTTCATGCGGCCACGACCGTTCGACACCGTCGAGCGGATGGCGATCGACAGCCTCGTGTCCATGCAGGCGGTCCGGGGGCACGCCCACCGACGGCGCGGTGAAATCTTGGCTGACTACTACATCAAGGCAACCAACCGACAACACCTCTCCGACCAGGACATGGTCGAGCTCGAGTTCGTGCCCCACCAGAACGAGCTGCTGAAGCACTCGATGATGGTCGCCTCCAAGGTTCACCAGCAGCTCGCGCAACGTGCGTGCTTCATCGTGACTTTTGACAGGCCTCTCCTGCTCACCTGTGACGAGCCGGTCCTGCTCGGTCGAGACAACGACGAAGAGCCGCTCACGGCTGCCGAGCTCAACGACCACCCCCGTCGCGTCATCGCCGACGGCGTCCGGCCGGAGGACCTCATCCAGATCACCGGCCCGCGCGCAGTCGGCGTTGCGGACGCGGACGGGATTGCGATGCCGCTCAGCCCACGCCACGCCCTGGTCTACGACCAGCCGGGAACCATCTGCGCCGCCGAACACGTCCGACTGACTGGGGAAGAGGCCGGGTCCGCTGCCGACGAGATCGCCGAGTACTGCGTTGAGAACGCGTACGCCTGGCTTGCCGGCCACCCTGACCACCCGGCACTGAAGACCATGAAGCTGCCGAAGTCGCGTCCGCCGGTCATCGTGATCGACGGAGGGACGCCTATGAGCCGGCACCTGCAGGCTGACCCCCGCCGAATCGCGCACCGGCTAGACAAGAACGCACGGCCGGACCCCGTCCGACGCCAACCCGACGGCGCTGTCGACGCTTGAGGCGCCGACGTGCCGGCCCGCGGACCTGAACTCGCCGCTTCCACGATCGCTCGTGCGTGCCGGTCGGGGTGCCCGCTTTGCCGAGCGTCCGGATCTCGGCAGGACCGCGCACTCTTCGGCAGGAGAGTGCGCTTCGGAGTACGCCCAAAGGCCGGGAAAGAACGCAGCCGGATTGTGTGCGCGGATCGCGGCACGTGCCTGCGTTTCGGCGTAGCGGAGCGCGTTCAGTTCGTCGAGGGCTCGATGGCCGCGCTTGACCACACGGTGGAGCGCCTGAACCGCACCCTGGCCAACGAATGGGCCTACCGCCAGGCATTCACCGCTAACCCCGGTCTACCACGAGATCCTCCCCGCCTACCAGCACGAGCACCTGCCGGCGGGCGCGCTGATCGAGGCGGCGTACACCGACCACGCCAGCCACGACGGTGCGCGCATTGTTCTGCGACGCTCGGGCGTGCGCGCAGCCTGGTCGGCGGCGTAGCGGAGGCCGTAGCTTTGCAGGCCACCCGGCGTCGAGCTGATCAGCCGCCGCGCCTCCACAACCCCACCCGTCAGAGCAGTTCAGCCGTCAAGCGGTAGTCCGAGACGCGGGCCCCGTCGAGTCCCCACCCGCCGGGCGCGCGCGACGACTCAGGGTCCTGGGCCGCGGCGAGGTTGAGCGCCAGAATCTGCGCGAGGAGGTCGTCCTCGCGGCTGAGCCCGAAGAGCCGGAACACCGCGTCATCCAGGTCGGCGTGGAGGTCGCGCAGGACGGCTTTGCCGGGCTCCCGCAGTGCGTCGTACTGGGCGCCCAGCGTCTGACCCGCAGCCATGTTCCTCTCACGGAGCCTGACGATTGCCGCACCGATCTCCGCGACCTCGCGCGCGACCGCCGAGTCCGGGGCTGCGGGCCACGGGAACGAGTCCCAGACGGTCGTCGGCGTGTATCGCGGATCGACCCTCATCTTCGAGCAGCGCTCGTCGAACCAAGCTCGGTGGAGTGACGACGAGACGACGCCGAACGAGTAGTCGTCGTCGAGCGTGAGGACCGCGAGCGAGTCGTCGGGCCGGACCGCCGGGTCGACGAACTGGAAGATGGTCATGCGGCCCTCGGCCGCGACTCTAGTGAGCGCGAGGTAGCGGTCGACCTTGCCGAGCTCGGCTAGCATGTCCGCCCTCCGGTAGGCGTGCTGCCACCACTGGTCAACGAACTTGATGTGATGGGTGTTGATCTTGGCGTGGGGGTCCTCGGCGAGCGCCGCGGCGTTGGCTGCCCGCTGCTTGTCGGCGAGACGCTGCCGCTCCGTCAGAACGCCCTGCGCGCGGAGGTGCGCCAAAGCACCGGGGGCCTCCCGGTTCACTGCCAGCGCATCCCCGTGCGGCAGATCAATGACATAGTCCGTCAGGGCCAGCGAGTGGAGCATCCGCTTCGCCGACACGAACGGGTGGATGAAGGGCGCCGAGCCCGGGTCCTCCGCGACGAGTTCGCGGGCCGCCTCCGCCGACAGCCTGTAGGCCTTGACGTTCCCGATGGTCTGGCCCTGGAAGCACCGCTTCGGTCGCTTGTTCTGCGGCAGGGCGGCGGCCTTGCGGACGTCGGTCACGGCGCGCAGGGTGGGCGGGATCTCTTCGACGGGAAGCCGGAGCTCCCCCTCGTCGAGCCACAGGACCCTCTCCGCCGGAGCGTGCGCAGCGCCCTTCACCCAGTTGACGATCGACACGGCCACCACCGCGTCTCCCGACCACGGCTGCGTCGAGACAGCGTCGAAGATGATCCCGCCGTGGTCGACGACGTAGCCGAGGCTGGCGTCCCGGGAGGCGCTGGCGCGGATCCCCTGAGTGGCGACGAACCCGCATCGCCCGCCTTCCGGCAGGGCTTCGTGCGCGAGGGGGAACCAGTAGGTCACGAAGTCGGAGAAGCCGCTGACCCCCGGGTGGCGCTTGGCCAGGCGCGAGCAGTAGCCCGCCCCCAACTCCTCGACCATCTTCTGCCGCCCCAGGTACGGCGGGTTTCCGATGATCACGTCGGCGCGCGGCCACGGGTCGAAGAGCGCGTCCGCGTGGCGGATCACGTCGTCTAGGTCGTCGAGCGGGAGCGCGTCAACGTTCTCGTCCAACTCGTCGGCGGCCAACTTCTTCGCCATGGTCATCGTGACCTTAGCGACCTCGACAGCGAAGGCGTTGTTGTCCAACCCAAGGAAGTGGTCCGGCGTCACGTAGGACAGCGCGTCCTGGGCGCGGGCGCCGCCGCGGGTGCGCTCGACGAGGCGGCGCTTCACCTCGGCCTCCAGTCGCCGCATCTCGCGGTACGCCACGTACAGGAAATTGCCGGACCCGCAGGCCGG
>JAGQUE010000190.1 GCA_020438665.1 Nocardioidaceae bacterium
CGGGTCGCGGACCTGACGCCGGCCGAGTCGGCGCTGTTGTCGGGCCACCACCGGCCGATCGTGCTGGTCGCGGACCGGCGCGACGGCCCCCGGCTTCCACTGGCGCCCTCCGTCGCCCCGCGTCTCGGCGAGACCGGGCTGATGCTGCCCTATACGCCCCTGCACCAGCTGCTGTTCGGGCTGCCGGGCGACGCCGGCGGCCTGACGGCGCTGGTGCTGACGAGCGGCAACCTGGCGGGCGAGCCGATCGTCACCGGCGACGACGAGGCCGTCGAGCGGCTGGCCGGGCTGGCCGACGCCTGGCTGACCCACGACCGGCGCATCCACGTGCCCTGCGACGACTCCGTCGTCCGCGTCGTCGACGAGCTCGAGCTGCCCGTACGTCGCTCGCGCGGCTATGCACCGCTGCCGATCGACCTGCCGTTCGAGGCTCCTCCGGTCCTGGCGGTCGGCGGCGACCTCAAGAACACGTTCTGCCTGGCCGAGGGACGGCTCGCCTGGCTGTCCGCGCACGTCGGCGACATGGACGACCTCGCCACCCAGACGGCCTTCTCGGCCGCCGAGCAGCACCTGGAGATGCTGACCGGGGTCGCGCCTGCCCACGTGGTCGCCGACCGCCACCCGGGCTATCGCACGCACCGGTGGGCCCGCGACAACGCCGGCGATCGTGCGCTTACCCTGGTCCAGCACCATCACGCCCACGTCGCGTCCACCATGGCCGAGCACGGCCTCGACGGGTCCCAGCGCGTGCTCGGCGTCGCGTTCGACGGCACCGGCTACGGCGATGACGGCGCCTCCTGGGGCGGGGAGTTCCTGCTCGCCGACTACGCCGGTTACGACCGCGTCGGCCACCTGGCCTATGTGCCGCTGCCGGGCGGTGATGCCGGCGTCGAGAACCCGTGCCGGATGGCGCTCTCGCACCTGCGCTGCGCGGGCATCGACTGGGACGAGCGACTGCCCGCGGTGGCCGCCTGCACCCCGGAGGAGCTACGGCTGCTGGACCGACAGCTCGAGACCGGCTTCCTGACCGCGCCGACGTCCAGCATGGGACGGCTGTTCGACGCCGTGTCATCGTTGCTCGGCGTGTGCCACCGAGCGGGCTACGAGGCTCAGGCGGCGATGGAGCTGGAGGCGCTCACACGTGGCGTCGCCGCCGGTCGGCGCTATGCCTTCGCGATCGAGCCGGGTCCCGATGCCCCGGGGCTGTTGGTCGACCCTGGGCCGCTGCTCGCGGCCATGGTCGAGGACCTCCTGGCGGGAGCCTCCCCCGCCTCGGTCGCGGCGTCGTTCCACGTGGCCATCGCGGATGTGGTCGCCGAGATCGCCGACCACGTCCGCAGCACGACCGGGGTCGCGACCGTGGCGCTCACGGGTGGGGTCTTCCTCAACGCCCGGCTGACCCACGAGTGCCGGGCTGCGCTGACGTCCCGCGGACTTGCCGTCCTCGTGCACCGCCGCGTGCCGCCCAGCGACGCCGGCCTCGCGCTCGGCCAGGTCGCCGTTCTCGCCCACCGCGGGGGCTGATCCTGGCCGGTCCGGGCGGACGTCGGGGAGCCCCGTGACCGCCCGGACCTGGACCCAGACGCGCGCAGCTGCGCCCGGGCTTGGCCCCGGAGTGCCCGGTGGCGCAGCCCGTCATGCTCGGCTGCGCCGCGCGACAGCCTCGGAGCGAGCCTGGTCAGACGGGGGGAAGCGGAGACCTGTCGTGACCGCCGTCGGGCAGCCCCCGCTGGTCGGCGACCTGCTGGGCCAGGTCACGGAGCTTGACGTTGAGCTCGTTGGAGAGCCGTCGCAGCACCTCGAAAGCGGTGTCATAGGCGATGCCATAGCGCACGGCCAGCACGCCCTGGGCGATCCCGATCACATGTCGCGACTGCATCGCGGACTGGAGGCCGGAGACGAGCTCGGCCTGCTCGAGAGCGCTCGCCGCGTGGATCGCATAGATCGCCGCGATGTCGAGCGCCGCGGCGTCGAACACCTGGGCACGACCGGCATAGAGGTTGAGGGCGCCCAGCGGCTCCTGCTCGGTCTCGAGTGGGACGCTGAGGACCGAGCGCACCCCGCGGACCGCGGCCTCGCTCGACCAGGTCGGCCACCGGTCCTCGGTCGTCAGGTCGTCGGAGATGCAGTCCTGCCGGTCGCGGGCGGCATCCACGCACGGCCCCTGCCCCAGCTCGTACTGCAGGTCGTCGAGTCGCGCGGCCACCGCGTCCGTCGACGCGACGCTCGTCGCTCGACCGCCGTGACGCAGCAGGGTGATCCCCGCCCGGTCGCACCCGGGGACGACCTCGACCGCCCGCCGCGCCACGAGATCGAAGCTCACCGGCTGGGCGCGGCGCCCGAGGAGACTCTGGCTCAGGCCCGCGAACCGAGCGGCGAGCTCCGTCCGGCTGTCCATCGCCACGTGTCCTTCCCGGTTCCAAGGGTGGGCACCCACCTCGGATGCCCCAGTGTGTGCCAGTGTGCATCCTTGACCTGGACTGGCCGTGAATACAGCGCAGGAGGTCGATAAGCGCAGACACGGCTGCCAGTCCTCGCCCAGCGACCGCAATCCTTGGCAAGGCCTCCCTAAGATGGACGCACGGTGCCACGCGCATCGCGGTCAAACAGGGGCCGCGCGGTGACGAGCCTCCGGGGGCTATCCAATGACTGACGGGACGACACGGTCTCGCCCCTACCCTTCCTCCGCAGATCTGTCTGCCCTGTTGTCGCCGGTGACGTCAGCAGCGCTGTCGGAGGTCCTGGCGCCGCTGCCGCCCTGGTCGCAGCTACCACGGACCGTCCGACGGTCGATCGCCTACCTGGCGCTGCACCTGGACGGCAGCGTGGACAGCGACCGACTGGCCGGCCAGTCGGCGACCTCGTTGCGAGCACTCCAGTACGCCTTCCGACGGCATCTGGATGCCACCCCCATGGCCTTCTACCGACGGCTACGGCTGGCGTGCGCACACCGGGAGCTCACCGATGCCCATCCAGGCAACGGGGTGACGGTGGGGTCGGTGGCCGCCCGCTACGGGTTCTACAACGCAGGTCGGTTCGCGGCGGAGTACTCCGACACCTACGGCGTCAGGCCCGGCGAGTCGCTGCGTCGGGTCACCGCCACTCGTTCGGGGTTGACCGAGCAGACCGACTCCTGACCTTGTCGGGTGCACCATGAGTGCACTATCGTGCACTCATGGACGAGGAGACGGCTGCTCTCGCGGCCGCCATCGGCGATCGGGTGCGCCAGCAACGGGCCGCGCAGCGTTGGACGTTGGACCGGCTCGCCGACGAGGCCGGTATCAGCCGCCGGATGGTGGTCAACGTCGAGCAAGGTGCCGCCAACCCCAGTGTCGCGACGCTGCTGCGGCTCGCCAGCGCTCTCGGGGTCGGCCTGCCGGCGCTCGTCGAGCCCCCCGAGCAGCACGCCGTCACCGTCACCCGCGCCGGAACGGCCCCAGTGCTGTGGCGCGGCGACGCGGGCGGTCGAGCCCACCTGGTGGCCGCCACCCGCACGCCCGAGGTCGTCGAACAGTGGGACTGGTGGCTCGGCGCGGGTGACCGTCACGTCGGCGAGGCACACTCCCCCGGTACCCAGGAGCTGCTCCACGTCCTCGCGGGCAGCGTGGCGGTGCACGTGGGTCGCGACCTGATCCGACTGGGGGCCGGCGACGCGATCAGCTTCCCCGGCGACGTCGACCACGCCTACGCCAACTCCGGCGATACGACGGCCAGGTTCGCACTGACCGTCTTCGAGCCGCGTCGGCGCCGCGGCGAGGTGACACCGCGATGACCGAGAGCCCGGTCCTCCGGGTCCCGCCCTGGTCGCTGGCCGTGGCCGCGATGCTCTCAGTGCAGCTGGCGTCGGCGCTGTCGCTCCCCCTCATGCGAGCCGTCGGTCCGGCCGGCACGGCTTGGCTGCGCCTCACCGCGGGCGCCGTCGTGTTCATCGCCCTCGCCCGCCCGCCGCTCCGCTCGATCAGGCGCGCCGACGTCCCGGGTCTGGTAGTTCTCGGGCTGACCAGCGGCCTGGTCACGATCGCCTTCCTCGCGGCGATCGAGCGCATCCCACTGGGGACCGCGGTGGCCATCGAGTTCCTCGGGCCGCTCACCGTGGCCTCGGCTCGCAGCCACCGACTCAGGGCGCTGCTGTGGCCCGTTCTCGCGTTGACGGGCGTGCTCCTGCTGACCGAGCCGTGGCGCGGCGAGATCCGTCCTGCCGGTCTGGTCTTCGCGAGCGTCGCCGCGATCGGCTGGGCGGGGTACATCGTGCTGACCCGCCACGTCGGCGACCGCTTCGACGGGCTGTCGGGCCTCTCCCTGACCGTGCCCATCGCTGCCCTGACCGCGGCGGGCCTCGGGCTCCCACAGGCCTGGGGCCATCTCTCGTTTGGCGTTGTCGCCGCTGGGATGGGGCTGGCGCTGCTGCTTCCCGTGCTGCCCTACGCCTTCGAGCTGATCGCCATCCGTCACCTGACGATGGCTGCCTTCGGCACGCTGATGGCCGTCGAGCCGGCGATCGCGCTGGTGCTCGGCCTGATCGTGCTCCACCAACGAGCGACCGGCCTCCAGCTCCTGGGCATCCTGCTCGTCGTGCTTGCCGGAGCGGGCGCACAGCGAGGCGGGCGCCGCAGATCGGACGATGACCGCTCGGAGTTCGACGCGGTGCTCACCGCCGACGTGACGGCCCCGATCGATCCCCCGTGACCGGGACCGTGGTGGGCGCAACAGGGATCGAACCTGTGACCGCTGGTTTGTAAGACCAGTGCTCTACCGCTGAGCTATACGCCCCAGAAGCGGGCACAGACTACGGCAGTCGGCGGGCACCGGCCCAACCGGAGGTCGCGGTGAGCGCCTGCGGATCGCCTCCGACCGAGGATCTCACCGCACGATGCCGAAATGAGTTGAACCGCTGGCGTCTCGGGTCACCAGCGGTTCAACAAGAAAAACCGTACACGAGATCGCCCGGACATCAAGGGCCCCGACGGCAAAATCCCCGGGAATTTACAAATGGTACGCGACAACGTCGGCCGGGTCGCGCGGGTCACGCGATCGACGCTGGAAATGGTCTAGGGATTGGTCCTCGCGCGGCATCCCCCACCCGATCGACCCGGGCGAGGCCGGAAATGAGTCGAACCGCTGGCGTCTCGGGTCACCAGCGGTTCAACAAGCCCAACACTAGCCCGCGCGGTGCCGCGACACCAGCCTTTTCGCCGAACTCGGCGAAAAAGGCTGGGTCGGTCTAGGCCAGGGCCCTCAGCTGACGCAGGTGCTCGTCGAGGTCGCGACCGTCCGGCATCGCGTTGTGGACCGACCAGCGGACCACGCCCTCCTTGTCGACGACATAGGACGAGCGTCGAGCACAGCCCCTGTCGGCGTCGAAGACGTCATAGGCGGCGGCCACTGCGCCGTGCGGCCAGAAGTCCGACAGCAACGAGAAGTTGAGGCCGTCGGTGTCGGCGAAGGCGCGCAAGGCATAGACGGGGTCGCACGACACAGCCACCACGTCGGTGTCGAAGGTGATGAACTCGTCGAGGCGGTCGCGGATGCCCGACATCTCTCCGGTGCAGATCCCGGAGAACGCGTAGGGATAGAAGAAGATGGCGACGGCCTTGGTGCCACGGAAGTCCGACATCGTGATGGTCTGACCGAACTGGTCGCGCAGACTGAAGTCGGGCGCCGGCCCACCGATCACGATCCCCGTCATGGCTGCATCCTGCCAAAGGTCCGGTCAGGGTCCGCGCGGGAGGTCACGTTTGAGCACCTTGCCGGTGGCGTTGCGTGGCAGCTCGTCCACCAGGACCACCTCGCGAGGGACCTCGAACCGGGCCAGCCGGCGCCGCGCCCAGTCCAGCAGGGACGCCTCGGTGACGGCCGGGTCGCCGCTGACCACGAACGCGCGGAGGCGCTGTCCATAGGCGGCGTCGGCGACGCCGACGACACTCACGTCGAGCACGTCGGGATGGGTGGCCAGGCAGTGCTCCACGACGCCCGGGAACACGTTCTCACCGCCGGACACGATCATCTCGTCGTCGCGTCCTTCGACCAGGAGCCTCCCGTGGGCGTCGAAATGGCCCACATCGCCGGTCGCCATCAGGCCGTTGACGACCTCCTTGGTGCCGCCTCCGGTGTAGCCCTCGAACAGCGTGCGGTTGCCGACGAAGATGCGGCCGGACTCTCCAGTCGGGAGCTCGTGCCCGGCCTCGTCGAGGATGCGCACGGTGGTCCCGTATGGCGGCCTGCCCGCCGCGGTCGGTGCCGCCCGGAGATCATCCGGGCGCGCCACGCTGGCATAGGCGACCTCGGTGGAGCCATAGACGTTGTAGAGGTTGTCACCGAAGCGGTCCATCCAGCGGGTGGCCAGATCGCCGGTGAGCGCCGACCCCGAGGAGGCGACGACCCGCAGGCCCGCAAGGTCGTGCCGAGCGAGCTCGTCGTCGGGCAGCGCCAGGATCCGCTGCAGCATGACGGGCACCACGACCAGCGCGTCGCACCGATGCTCGGCGGTCGCCTCGAGACTGGCGGCCGGCTCGAAGTGTCGGCGCAGGACCACGGTGGTCTCGAGCAGCATGCCCAGAGCCAGGTGGGCGAACCCCCAGGTGTGGAACAACGGTGCCGCGATGTGGGTCGTCCCCCGGGCCCGCAACGGGATCCGGTCGAGCAGGGCCACGGCCGCTTCGACGCCGATGTCACCGCGAGCCGCCCCCCGCGCCTGGCCCGTCGTACCCGACGTCAGGATCACCAGTCGCGAGGGCGTCGCCGGCGGTGCCAGGTCCGTCGTGGGGTGGCCCGCCGCGGCCTCGGCGAGGCCGTCCGGCTCGCCCGTCTCGCGCCATGCCACCAGCCGATGGTCCACCGGCGCGGCCTCGAGGAGCGCCGTGAACTCCTCGTCGTGCACCAGAAGGCGGGGTGCCTCACGCTCGAGGACATCCTCGAGCTGGGGCGCCGCGAACGCGGTGTTGAGATAGAGGATGTCGGCCCCGAGCTTGGCAGCAGCCACGGTGGCCTCCACGAAGCCGCGGTGGTTGCGGCAGAGCACGGCAACGCGGTCACCGGCAACGACGCCGTGTCCGGCCAGCGCGTGCGCCAGCGCATTGCTGCGGGCGTGGAGGTCGGCAAAGGTGAGCGATCCCAGCTCGTCGACGAGTCCGATCCGTCCGGGAGAGCGGATCGCCAGGCACGCGAAGCCACCGGCGGGGCCGGTGCCCCAGCGCAGCAGCGTCCGGGCCAGCGAGGCCGCCGTCCACGGCGCATAAGGACGCACCAGCCCGGCGCCGACCAGGACCTTGGCCGCCGCACCGGCGGACAAGCTCCGCCCCAGCGGGTTCATCGGGGCGACCGGCGGCTCACCCGGGAGTCTTGGGAGCCACGAGTCGGGTGGCGCTCCAGTCCTTGCTGACCGGCGCGGTGGTGGTCTGCGCCAGCCCGGCGATCTGAGCGGCCTCGGCGACGTCGGCCGCCTCGATCGCGCCCGGTCGGCCGACCTTGGGGGTGAGAAGCCAGATCGCGCCGCCCCCCACGAGGTCGGTCAGGGCGTCCACCAAGCCGTCGACCAGGTCGCCGTCGTCGGCCCGCCACCAGAGGATGACCGCTTCCACGACGTTGCCGTAGTCGCCGTCGACCATGTCGGCGTCGATGGCGTCCTCGATCGCCGCTCGCAGGTCGTCGTCGGTGTCCTCGTCCCACCCGAGCTCCTGCACGACCATGCCCGGGGACAGACCCATCCGGGCCACGGGGCTGACCTGCCCGTCGGGACCGGCCCCGCTCGCCTGCGCGGAACTGCCCCCTACCGTGGCACTCACCGTGACACCTCCCAGTGACGCTCGGCACGCCCCACGGCGTGCCCGACGGGGTCAAGTCCACCGGAGAACCCGGCCTCGTGGCAAGAGTGTCCACCTCGCGGCACTACCCGAGGTGGACGTGGGGACGGCCGTGGCGCGAACGCCTCGTGCGCCATCGCGGCCACGTGTCCGACGGAAGCGCACAGGATTGGGCGTGGCGGAACACCGTGGGACGATGGCCGGGTGACCCACCACAGCGCATCCCACCACAGCCCTGGCCGGTCCGTGATCCACATGGGGCTGCCCACCCAGCTCCCCGACATCGACCCGGACGAGACCCAGGAGTGGCTCGACTCGTTCGATGCCATGGTCGACGACCGGGGCCGCCAGCGCGCTCGCTACGTCATGTTGCGCCTGCTGCAGCGGGCCCGGGAGCAGCAGGTCGGGGTGCCCGACCTGCGCAGCTCCGACTTCATCAACACCATCCCGCCGGAGCGAGAGCCCTGGTTCCCCGGCGACGAGGACATGGAGCGACGCATCCGCCGGCTCATCCGGTGGAACGCCGCTGTGATGGTCTCGTCGGCCAACCGCAAGGGGCTCGAGGTCGGCGGCCACATCGCCACCTACCAGTCGGCGGCCTCGCTCTATGAGGTCGGCTACAACCACTTCTTCCGCGGCAAGGGGCACCCCGGCGGCGGTGACCAGGTCTACGTCCAGGGCCATGCGGCTCCGGGCATCTATGCCCGGGCCTATCTGATGAAGCGGCTGACGGCCGAACAGCTGGGTCACTTCCGCCAAGAGGTCCAGCACGGTCCCGGCAACGGCCTGTCGTCCTATCCCCATCCGCGACTGATGCCGGACTTCTGGGAGTTTCCGACCGTGTCCATGGGCCTGACCGCCCTCAACTCGATCTATCAGGCACGGTTCAACCGCTACCTCCACAACCGCGGCATCAAGGACACCTCGCAGCAGCAGGTGTGGGCGTTCCTCGGCGACGGCGAGATGGGCGAGCCCGAGTCGCTGGGCGCGATCGGCCTGGCCGCGCGCGAGGAGCTGGACAACCTCACCTTCATCGTCAACTGCAACCTCCAGCAGCTCGACGGTCCGGTGCGTGGCAACGGCAAGGTCATCCAGGAGCTCGAGGCGTTCTTCCGNNNGGCTGGAACGTCATCAAGGTCGTCTGGGGCCGTGAGTGGGACGACCTGCTGGCTCGCGACGTCGACGGTGTGCTGGTCAACCGGATGAACAGCACGCCGGACGGTCAGTTCCAGACCTACTCGGTCGAGTCGGGCGCCTACATCCGCGACCACTTCTTCGGCGGTGACGCCCGGCTCCGTCAGATGGTGGATCACCTCACCGACGAGCAGATCGAGAACCTGCCCCGCGGCGGCCACGACTAC
>JAGQUE010000191.1 GCA_020438665.1 Nocardioidaceae bacterium
GCGGCCCGCGTGCGGGCCGCGCTCGAAGCCGACCTCGCCGACCCGGCGCTCGGTGGCCACGTCGTCGTCCGGGCGGCGGCTCTCGACGACGCCGGCGCGACCTATGCCGTCGGGGACGGGCCGGTCATCCCGGCCTCGACGACCAAGCTGCTCACCACCACCGCCGCCCTCCAGGTGCTCGGGCCCGACCACGTCTTCACGACCCGGGTCGTCCGCGGCGCCGGGCGTCGCGAGATCGTCCTGGTCGGCGGCGGCGACCCCTACCTGATGAGCAAGCCGCTCACCGCCAAGGAACAGGCGACCTCCTATCCGCCGCGCGCCGACATCGTCACCCTCGCGCGCCAGACCGCGGGCTCCCTCCGGGCCGACGGCGTAGGACGGGTCACGGTCACCTTCGACGACTCCCTCTTCCCGGGCCCCGCGTTCAACCCTCACTGGGAGCCGAGCTATCGCACCGACGAGGTGGTCGCGCCGATCTCGGCGCTGTGGGTTGACGAGGGCCGGCCGGCGACCGGCTTCGGCCGCGTGCCGGACCCGTCACTGCGCGCGGCGCAGGTCTTCGCGGCGGCACTGCGGCGCCAGGGCATCACCGTGTCGGGCTCACCGGTCCACGCGACCGCGCCCGCGGGGGCCGTCGAGCTGGCCGCCGTCGACAGCGCGCCCCTGGCCGAGATCGTGCAGCGGGTGCTCGACGTCAGCGACAACGAGGCGGCCGAGGTGCTGGCCCACCACGTCGGGGAGGCCACGGTCGGGGAGGCGACGTTCGACGGCGGCGTCCGCGGGGTGATGCAGACGCTGCGCCGGCTCGGCGTACCCCTCGCGGGCGCCCAGATCTTCGACGGCAGCGGCCTGTCTCGCGAGGACCGGCTCGACCCCGACACGCTCCTGGCGGTGCTGCGCGTTGCGGCCGACCCCGACCACCCGGACCTGAGAGCCGTGGTCACCGGGCTGCCGGTGGCAGGCTTCACCGGGTCGCTCGCCTATCGCTTCGGCGACGCCGCCGCGGCCGGTCGCGGCGTGGTCCGGGCCAAGACGGGGACGCTGACCGGGGTGCACGGCCTGGCCGGCCTGGTCACCGACGCCGACGGCGGCCTCGTCGTGTTCGTCGCGATCGCCGATGACGTCGCCGTCATCAACACCCTCGCCGCGCGGGACGCGCTCGACCGCATGGCTGCCGGCCTGGCCGGCTGCGGCTGCACGCGCGGGACCGCCCCGTAGGGTCTGACCATGAGTCCGAGCTCCTCGATGGTCGACTGGGAGGTCGCTGCGTCCTTGGGCGCCCGGCTGGCCGGCGACGGCCCTGCCGTCAGCGCCGGTGAGGCAGCGGCCGTCGTCGCCGAGCTGCGAGCCGGGGCCGAGCGGTCCACTGGGCTGGTGCGCGACTACACCGGGCTGGTCGCCGAGGAGCGCACCGCGCCGGTGCTGGTGGTCGACCGGGCGGGCTGGGTGCGGGCCAACACGCAAGGGTTCCAGGCGATCATCGACCCGCTGGTGACCAAGCTCAGCGAGAAGAAGGGGCCGCCCACCGGGCTGGCCAAGGCGATCGGCTCGCGGGTGACCGGTGCCGAGATCGGGCTCGTGCTCGGCTTCCTCGGCAGCAAGGTGCTGGGGCAGTTCGACCCGTTCTTCGAGCCCGACGGCCGGCTGCTGCTCGTCGCCCCCAACATCGTGACCGTCGAGCGCGAGCTCCAGGCCGACCCGACCGACTTCCGGCTGTGGGTGTGCCTGCACGAG
>JAGQUE010000192.1:0-2608 GCA_020438665.1 Nocardioidaceae bacterium
CGCCTTCTCGAGCGTCTGGAGGTCGGCGAGGATCAGCTCGGTCTGGATCGTGGAGATGTCGGACGCCGGGTCGACCTTGCCGTCGACGTGGGTGACGTCCTCGTCTCGGAAGACACGGGTCACCTGGCAGATCGCGGCCGACTCCCGGATGTGGGACAGGAACCGGTTGCCCAGCCCCTCCCCCTCCGAGGCGCCGCGGACGATCCCGGCGATGTCGACGAACTCGACCGTCGCGGGCAGGATCCGCTCGGACCCGAAGATCCCGGCCAGCACCGCGAGGCGCGGGTCCGGTACGCCGACCACGCCCACGTTGGGCTCGATGGTGGCGAAGGGATAGTTGGCCGCCAGCACGTCGTTCTTGGTCAGGGCGTTGAAGAGGGTCGACTTGCCCGCGTTGGGGAGACCGACGATGCCGATGGTGAGTGCCACGGGCGGGGAGTCTACGGCGGCGTACGGCGTCCCAGCGAAAACGCGCGCGCGACATCGCCGTGACAGACCGGTGACAGGCCCGGTGAGGAGCCTCCTCGGGACACCGAGACGAGGACGAGCATGTGCCCCTGCGCCGACACCACCACGACAGTCACGACCACGACCTCCGCGGCCGCCGTGATCCGGCCGCTCCTGGCGGGCGAGGAGCACCTGGTCCGCGAGGTCTTCGACGGCCTCTCCAGCGATGCTCGCTACCTCCGGTTCCACACGCCCACCCCCCGGCTCACCGACGCGGCCCTGCGGTCGCTCGCCACCGTCGAGAAGGGCGTCCGCGGCGCGATGGTCGCTCTCGTGGGCGGCCACGCCGTGGGCCTGGCCCAGTGGGCGAGGGACCCGGCAAGCCCCCAGCGGGCGGAGCTGGCGATGGCCGTCGCCGATGCCCACCAGGGTCGCGGGAACGGCCGGGCACTACTGACCCGAATCGCCGAGGAGGTAGCCGCTCATGGGATCGACGAGCTGGTCTGCCATGTCCACCATGAGAACGCCCGGGTAGGCAGGATGCTTCGGCGCCTCGGGGCCCGCCGCGCAGCTGACGGTGTCCTGGTCGTGCCCGTGGCGCTCCTGAATGGAGAGGCGAGGGCCATGAGCGCCGTGCTTCTATGGACGGATGCGGTTCCTGGTCCTCGGACCCCTGCGGGCGGTCGGTGACGACGGCGCCGACGCGACGCCACGCGGCCAGCGCGCTCTCGACCTGCTGGCCGCGCTCGTGCTGCGTCGTCGGCAGCCGGTCGACCCGCAGGTGCTCCTGGAGCTCGTGTGGGGCGACGAAGCCGTCGACCTGGACGTCTCGGCGGTCCACACGGTCGTGGCCAGGCTGCGCCGGACGCTCGGCGGCTCCGCCGTCGAGACCACGCCCCGCGGCTACCGGCTCGCGGAGTCGACGAGCGTCGACGCGGACGAGTTCGCAGCCTGCGTCGCCCGGGCGAGGCAGGTCACCGAGTCCGCCGCCGCGATCGCGGCGTACGACGAGGCGCTCGCGATGTGGCGCCCGGGCACGGCCTACGACGGCGCGAGCGACGAGCTCGTCGCGGCCGACCGCAGCCGGTTGATCGCCCTGCGTGACCTGGTCCGCGAAGCCCTCACCGAGGCGCTCCTCGACACGGGCGAACGGGCACACGCCGAGCGCGCCCTCCAGACCGCGTCGGAGCTGGTCGACACCGACCCGCTGCGTGAGCGGGCCCACGAGCTGCTGATGACGGCGCAGGTGCGGCTGGGGCGGCAGGCCGACGCCCTCGCGACCTACCGGTCGCTCCAGGAGCTGCTGCGCGACGAGCTCGGCATCGACCCGGGGCCGCAGGTCGCGGCGTTGCACGCGCGGGTGCTGGCACAGGACCGCGAGCTCCTCGGGGTCGCTATGCCGAGGCCGGGAGAACGTCGGCGATCCGCCCCGCCGGCGCCCCTGACGCCGCTGGTCGGCCGCGACGACGAGCTCGCCGTGCTGACCGAGGCCCTCGCCCACCGCCGCCTGGTCACGATCACGGGACCCGGGGGTGTCGGCAAGAGTCGACTCCTGGCGGAGGCCTACCACCGTGCCGCACCCGACGACGATCTCGGTTATGTGGACCTCGCCATCGGCGACGAGCTGCAGCCCAGTGACCTCTGCGACGCCGTCGCGGCAGCGTTCGCGGTCCGGCTGCCGAGCGGGCTCTCACCTCTCGACGCGCTGGCCGAGGCGCTCGGCGGGCGCAGCGCCGCGCTGTTCCTCGATGAGGCCGAGCGGGCCCAGGAGACCACGGCGGCCGTGGTCGGCGGCCTCCTGCCCAGGTGCCCCGGCCTGCGCGTCTGCGTGACGTCGCGGCGGGCCCTGGACCTCAGTGGGCAGCGCAACCTCGAGCTCGGACCGCTCACCTGCCCGGAGCCGCACATGCCCCCGGAGCAGGCCCGCGACACTCCCGCCGTACGCCTGCTGCTCGACCGGCTGCTGGACCGTAGCCCCGGACTCGAGCTCGACCCCGAGGGCATAACGCTGCTGGGTCGTCTGGCGCGCCAGGTCGACGGTCTACCACTTGCCTTGGAGCTGCTGGCCCGACAGGCGAGCATCCGGTCCCTCGCCGAGCTGGACGTGGCCGCCGCGCGGCCGCTGGACCTGACCGGCGAGCAGGACCGCCCTGAGCGACAC
>JAGQUE010000192.1:2691-17611 GCA_020438665.1 Nocardioidaceae bacterium
ATTCGAGCCCGCCGCTGCGGCGGCCGTGGTCCCAGACGCCCACGACGTGCCTGCCGCGATGCGCGTCCTGGTCCGTGATGCGCTGGTTCAGGTCAGTCGTCGACCGGACGGTCTCCGGATGCGGCTGCTGCGGACCGTGCGCGACCTGGCTCTCGAGGGCCTGGCGGCCGAGGGCGAACTGGCCGCGACGCGAGCCCGACACCGCCGGTGGTACGCCGACCGCTGGCGCGGCGCACCCCGCTCGGATGCGCTGTTGCTCGACATCCGCGAGAACTACGCCGACTTCGTCGAGGCGCTGCGGACCTCCCTCGAGGACGCCGACGCCGACGCCGTGGCCGACCTGTCCATCGGCTTGGCCCGCTTCTGGGCATTCACTGAGATGGTCGCCTCGGGTCTGCGGTGGCTCGACCAGGTCCTGGCCAGTGATCTGCTCACCGACATCGAGCGGGCGCGGGTCCTGGTGATGCGGGGCGTGCTGAGCCTTCAGGTCGATGCGGACGCATCCGAGCGCGATCTCCAGGCGGCCCTGCCGGTCCTGGAGAACGCCGCCGACCACACCTGGCTCCTCACGGTGCACGCCAACCTCGCGCTGCTGGGACTCAACCGGGGGCAGCTCGACTCGGCCATGCGGTCCGGGCAGCGCGCCGTACGCCTCGCGCAGGAGGCCGGCGACCCCCGCGAAGCCGACACCACCAGCGGGCTGGCCCTGATCCAGTCCATCCATGCACCCGACGAGGCACCCACGTCGATCCGACGCGCGTGGCTGCTGGCGATCGAGTCACGCTCCGCCGCGACGCTGGGAACCGTGGCCAACAACCTGTTCCTGGCCGAGGCCCAGCTCGGTGACTGGGCCGCGGCCGAAGCGCTGGTGGAGGCGGCCGAGGAGCGGATAGCGCCCCACGAGACCCCGCTGTTCCTGATCCTCGTGCAAGGCTGGCGCGAGCTGCACCGGAGTCGACCGGAGGCCGCCTTGCGGCGCTTCGCCAAGATCGCTCGAGCGGGCCAGGACTCCCCCGCGGACGCCAAGTCGGCCGAGGTCTACGCCGGCGCGGGCTGCGCCCTCGCAGCCCTGGGGCATCCCCTCGCGAGGCCCCTGCTGGAGGGAGCTGCCGCGCTGATCGACCGGCTCGACACCAGCGTGATGCCCTGGCAACGCCAACTGCTGGACGACGCTCGGGCCTCGACGGCCGCCCGTGGCGCGCCGGAGCCGCTCGCCGAGACGACGAGCGTGCTGGGAGCCAGGCTGGCGCGGATCGTGATCGACGCGGATCGACAGCTGACTGGCCAGGTATGACAGGCTCGTGCGCATGAGCAGCGCCGACCCCACCACCGCGCCGGTCCCGCCGACGCTGCGCGAGCCGGTCAACCGCGTCTCGGACCGCGCCGTGTCCTACTGGCGCGTCGCCGCCGTCCTCGGTGCGCTCGTGTTCGCGGTGCCGCTGACCATCGTGGTGTCGATGCTGCCGGTGCATCCCTGGTGGGCCTGGGCCGGGATCGCGCTCATCTGGGGCGTCGGGCTGGCGCGGGTGCTGGTCATGCCGATCTACCGCTACCGCGTCCACCGGTGGGAGGTCACGCAGGACGCCGTGTTCACCCGGTCCGGCTGGATCAGCCGCGAGCAGCGGATCGCGCCGCTGTCGCGGGTCCAGACCGTCGACTCCCATCAGAGCGTCCTCATGCGCCCCTTCCACCTGTCGACCATCACCGTCACGACGGCCTCCGCCGCCGGGCCACTGCGGATCGACTGCCTCGACGAGGAGGTCGCCCGGCGTACCGTCGCCGAGCTGACCGAGATCACCGCCGCCTCCGAGGGCGACGCGACGTGAGCGAGTCCGAGGAGCCGGCCGACCCGGTCGACGTGGCGGGCGGAGCCGCCGAGGCCGCCGAGGCCGACGACCAAGGCTGGCAGCGGCTCGACGCGCGCATGCTGCTCGTGGGCCCTGTCGAGGCCGTCAAGCAGTTCGCCATCCCGGTGATCGTCGCGATCGTCGGCATCAGCAGCTCCCAGGGCGGGTTCAGCCCCGTCACCGTCGCCTTCCTCGCACTTCCGGTCCTGGCCGGCGTGCTGCCGTGGCTGACGACCCGGTTCCGCATCACCGACACCCAGTTCCAGCTGCACAAGGGCCTGCTCAACCGCCAACAGCTCACCGCCCCCCTCGACCGGGTCCGCAGCGTGGACCTCGAGGCGTCGCTGATGCACCGGATCCTCGGCCTCACCAAGGTCAAGGTCGGCACCGGTGTCGACGACACCCGCATCGAGCTCAACGCGCTGTCGACGTTCCAGGCCGAGCAGCTGCGCCACTACGTGCTGGCTCGCTCACCGGTCGGTGTGGGCCACCCCGCAAGAACCCCCGGGCTGGACGTGCAGTTCGCGTCCGACGGAGGTGGTGCGGGCGCCGGCGAGGGAGACTCCGCACCCGTCCTGGCGGCGTACGACGCCCCGCAGCTGCTGGCCACCATCGACTGGTCGTGGCTGCGGTTCGCGCCGTTCAGCCTGTCCAAGCTCGCCATCGTCGCCGGCGCGATCGGCGCCCTGGCCCAGTGGGGTGACGCGCTCCCCTTCTTTGACCGCCGACACCTCGACGAGGCCTGGAACTGGGCACTCGGCTTCACACTGTGGCTCGTCGTCGTGAGCGCCCTGCTCGGCGGCCTCTTCGTGTGGCTGGTGATCTCCATCACCGGCTATGTCATCCAGTGGTGGAACCTTCGCCTCACCCGCGAGAGGGGCACGATCCACCTCACCGCCGGCGCGCTCACCACCCGCTCGACCTCGGTGGAGGAGGCCAGGGTCCGCGGCGTGGAGATGACCGAGCCGGTCCTGCTCCGCCTCGTCAAGGGCGGTGAGCTCGCCACCCTGGCCACGGGGGTCGGCTCGGGCGGCGTCACCACCGTGCTCCCGCCCTGCCCCCGCGAGGTCTGTCAGCAGGTCGGCCACGCCGTCCTGTCCTCCGGCGAGGCCCTCGTCCAGCCACTGGCCGCGCACGGCCCCCTCGCCCGACGCCGCTGCCACACCCGCCACCAGCGCCTCACGCTCGTGGCCACGGTCGCGGCGATCGTCGCCGCGGCGCTGGCCCAGCTCCCCTGGTGGGTGCCCGTCCTGGTCGCGGTGGCGTTCGCGCTGCTCGGCGTCCTGCTGGCCACGCTGCAATACCGCCACCTCGGCCACCTCCTCACCGACCACCACCTCGTCGCCGGATCCGGGTCACTCACCCGCCGCCGCAAGGTGCTCCAACGCGACGGAGTGATCGGCTGGGTGATCAGCCAGACCTTCTTCCAGCGCCGGGTCGGGCTGGCGACCCTCATCGCCACCACGGCTGCTGGTGACGAGCGGCTCGTCGTGCTCGACCTCCCGCTCGACGCCGCCGTGGCGCTGGCCCACCGGGTCACTCCCGACGCGGTCGTCGCCTTCACGGTGCCGGTGCCCGCGCCGACCGGGCCGTCGTACGGCGTCGTGACGGCCTAGGCTCTCGACGTGCGCATCGCCACCTGGAACGTCAACTCCCTCCGCTCCCGCATCGACCGCGTCGAGGCGTTCCTGCAACGCCACGAGGTCGACGTGCTCGCCGTCCAGGAGACCAAGGCTCGCGAGGACCAGCTGCCGCTGATGGGGCTCCAGTCGCTCGGCTACGACGTCGCGGCCGTCGGCTACAACCAGTGGAACGGCGTCGCCGTCATCAGCCGCGTCGGCCTCGAGGAGGTCTCGGTCGGGTTCCCTGGGATGCCGGGGTGGGGCGATCCCATCGACGCCGAGGCCAGGGCCATCGGGGCCGTGGCAGGCGGCGTTCGGGTCTGGTCGCTCTATGTCCCCAACGGACGCAAGGTCGACGACCCGCACTACGTCTACAAGCTGGACTGGCTCGCGCGGCTGCGTGAGGCCTCGAAGGCGTGGCTGGGCGAGCCGACGGCGCTGGTCGGCGACTGGAACATCGCCCCACAGGACGACGACGTCTATGACATGGCGGCCTTCGCCAAGGACACCCACGTCACCCCGCCCGAGCGCGCGGCGTTCCGCGGCTTCCTCGACGACGGGTACGCCGACCTCGTCCGCCCCTTCGCGCCGGGTCCGGGGGTCTACACCTACTGGGACTACTACCGGCAGCGCTTCGAGCGCAACCGTGGGATGCGCATCGACTTCCTGCTCGGCTCGCCCAGCCTCGCCGAGCGGGTGACCGGGGCATTCATCGACCGCGACGAGCGGGCCGGCACCGGCGCCTCCGACCACGCTCCGGTCGTCGTCGACCTCGCCGACTGACGTCATAGGACGCCCTCCGGGGCACTGTCGGTGGTCACCGCGACCATGGGGTCATGAACATCTGGCAGGTGATGGTGGGGCTCCTGGTGGGCCTGGGGCTCGGAGCGTTGATCGGCGTGCTGTGGGTCCAGGCGCGCGGCGTCGCCCAGGGCAGCCCCGAGACCGACCTGAGGCTGGCGGCCGCGCTCGACGGGCGGGCGGCCGACCAGGCCGTGGTCAAGGAGAGCCTCGAGCGGCTGCACGACCAGCTGCGCGACCTCGAGCACAACCGGCTCTCCTGGCAGGGGCAGCTGGCCCAGCAGGTCATCGACATGCGTCACTCCACCGACTCCCTGCGTCGCGAGACAGCCTCGCTCGCGACCGCCCTCAGGCGGCCCCAGGTGCGAGGACGGTGGGGCGAGCTCCACCTGAGGCGGGCCGTCGAGCTCGCCGGGATGGTCGCCCACGTCGACTTCACGGAGCAGGAGCGGCTCGAGGACGGAGCGCAGCGACCCGACCTCGTCGTACGCCTTGCGGGCGGGCGCCGCATCGTGGTCGACGCCAAGGTGCCGCTCGACGCTTTCCTCGATGCGACGGCCGCGACCGACGACGCCGAGCGCGAGGCCCACCTGCGCCGCCACGCAGGTCAGCTGCGCACCCACGTCGACGGCCTCGCCGCCAAACGCTACTGGCGAGCGCTCGACGAGACCCCCGAGTTCGTCGTGATGTTCGTGCCCGCCGAGGCGTTCTTGTCGGCTGCGCTCGAGACCCAGCCCGAGCTGCTCGACTACGCCGCCTCTCGGCAGGTGGTCCTGGCGACCCCGACCACGCTGATCGCCCTGCTCCGCACCGTCGCCCACGGCTGGTCCCACGAGGCGCTGGCCGACCGGGCCCGCGAGATCCACCAGCTCGGCCGCGAGCTTCACTCACGACTCGTGACGATGGGGGGTCACCTCGACCAGGTTGGGCGGTCGCTCAACGCCGCCGTCGGCCACTACAACCAGGCGGCCGGTTCCCTCGAGACGCGCGTGCTGGTCTCGGCCCGCCGGTTCAACGAGCTCGACGTCACCTCAGACGAGCTGCCTGCTCCCCGCCAGGTCGATGCCCGTGCCCGGTCGATCGGACCCGTCCAGCTGCACAGCACCGACCGGCGCGGCTCCGACGACCCCGACGACGTGGCCAATAGCGTGGCCCTGTGAGCCAGTCGTCGACGGCGTGGCCCGAAGGGCGCGAGTCGGGACGCCACGTGGTGGTGCTCGGCATCGCCGTGGCGCTGACGCTGGTCGCCCTCGACCTGGTCCTGGTCGGCCGGCTGAGCCTGTTCTTCGACCTGTCGTTCATCGCCCTCAGCCTGGCGCTCGCGTTCGTCGTACGCCGCGACGACTTCTTCACTGTCGGGGTGCTCCCGCCGCTCATCATGGTCGCCGTCTTCACGTTGCTGGCCATCGTCGCGCGCGACAGCATCGCCAACCCCGCCGACGGGTTCGTGCAGGCGCTCGTCACCGGCCTCGCCACCCACAGCGCCGCCCTGGCCGCGGGCTATGCGCTCTGCCTGACCACGCTGGCGTTCCGCCAGCGCCAGCCCCGCTGACGCGGTCGCTGTCGACACTGGTCAGGCGTCGACGATGTCCACCGAGATCTCGACGGCCGTCTCCGCCCCGCGGTTCTCCAGCCAGTGGACGGTATGCCGGTCCTCGGGCCACCCCACCCCCGGGCCGTAGTCGGTAGCGACGCCGTCGCGGTGGTCGGTGATCGTCCCGCTCAGGATGAAGACGGTGCCGGGTCGACCCACATGATCGTGGACCGGGCCGAACACCGCGCCGGGCTCGAACGTGAACCGCCTCATCCGCAGACGGCGCCCCTCCAGGCCGTCGATCTCCCCGGCGAGGTCCATCGAGGCCAGCTCTTCTGACGTGACGCCCCTGGTCTCCGGGACTGCCCGGTCATCGTTCACGCCGATCTCCCTTCGCACCGGTGGTCAACCTCCATCGTTGCTCGCCGCAGCAAGGCACCCACCTGTGAGCGGCGGGTCAACCGGCGTGGTGCACCGCCACGGTGAGCATCGGCGCCAGGTCGCCGCGCGGCTCGACGACGACATCGTCGAGACCCAGCCAACCCGCGAGCACCCACAGCTCGGCGGCAAGCTCCTCGGCCGTCTCCGCCGGGGCGTGCGCCTCGGCATAGGAGCCGCGGACCAGCAGCCGTGCCGAGGCTCGGTCGGCCTTGAGGTCGACGCGCGCGACGATCCGGTCGTCGAGCAGGAACGGCAGGACGTAGTAGCCGTGGATCCGCTTCTCCGGCGGGGTGTAGATCTCGATGCGATAGAAGAAGTCGAACAGCGCCTCGGCTCTGTCGCGTTCCCAGACGACCGGGTCGAACGGACTCAGCAGCGCCCGCGCCCGGATCCGGCGCGGCACTCTCGCCCCGGAATGGAGGTAGGCGGGCTGGCGCCAGCCGGCCACGGTCACCGGCACCAGCTCACCGGCCTCGACGAGGGTGTCGACGGCGGCCTTGGTCGCGGCCACCGACATCCGGTAGTAGTCGCGCAGGTGGGCGACCGTGGCGACGCCGTGGGACCGGGCCGCGCGCCGGACCAGCTCGCGGTCGGCCTCGGCCCTGGTCGGGGTCGGCATCGCGAGCACGTCGGGAGGAAGCACTCGCTCGGGAAGGTCGTAGAGGATCTCGAACTGGCTGTTGCGGGCCGCGATCGCCAGCTCGCCGGTCATGTAGAGGAAGTCGAGGACCCGGCGGGTGCTCGACCAGTTCCAGCCCCAGTGGTCCTTGGTGCGCGGCAGACCGTCGTCGAGGTCGCGGGCCGTGGACGCGCCGCGGTCGCGCACCTCGGCCAGTAGGTTGGCCTCGAGCTCGGGCTCGTCGACGAGGATCCCCCACTTGCCGCGCTGGGAGCGGTAGTGGTCCATGCGGTGACGCATGACCGGCCACAGCTCGACGGGCATGAAGGCCTGGACGTGGGCCCAGTATTCGACCATGCGCCGTGGCCGCCGTTCGGAGGCGCGGTGGAGCAGCCCGATGTCATAGGGGCCCATCCGGGAGAACAGCGGCATGTAGTGGGCGCGCTGGAGCACGTTGACCGAGTCGACCTGGAGCACGCCGGTGCGCTCGAGAGTGCGCTGCAACGTGCGCATCGATGGCACGGCGTGGGCTCGGTCGGTGAACCCCTGGGCGGCCAGCGCCACCCGGCGCGCCTGGGTCAGGGTCAGTCGTGGAGGCGCGGCGCTGGTCACGACGGGCATCATGACATCCGGCTCCGACAGCCGGGCGGTGCCCAGCGGACCACCCCTCAGGGCAGGTCGAGGAGCTTCTCCTTGACGGCGTACATGACGGCCTCCATGCGCGAGTGGAGCTGGAGCTTCTCCAAGATGTTGCGCACGTGGTTCTTGACGGTGTTCTCGCTGATGAACAGCTGCTTGGAGATCTCGCGGTTGTTCATGCCCTTGGCGACGAGCCGCAGCACCTCCAGCTCGCGGTCGGTGAGCCGCAGCCCCGGGACGTGGTCCCGCTCGGGCTTGGACATCTGCTTGAACTCGTCGATCAGCTTGACCGCCATCGACGGGCTGATCAGCGACTGTCCGTCGGCGACGACCTTGACCGCCTGGGCCACCTCCTCGATGGAGGAGTCCTTGAGCAGATAGCCGGACGCGCCGCTCTTGACCGCCTCATAGAGGTCGGCCTCCTCGTCGGAGACCGTCAGCATGACGATCTTGGCCGACGGCACCTGCTCCTTGATCGCCAGGCAGGCCTCGATGCCGGTGCGCTTAGGCATCCGGACGTCGAGGAGGACGACGTCGGGCAGCGTCGTGACCGCGAGGTTGGTGCCCTCGATGCCGTCGCCGGCCTCGCCGACGACCTCGATCCCGCCCTCGGCGCTGAGGAGCATCGTCAGGCCGCGACGGAACAGCTCCTGGTCGTCGACGACGAGGACCTTGATCGGTTCCGTGCCTTGAACGCTCACGCGCGAATCATGTCACGTCCGGCCCCCTCGTGGGGTCAGCCCGCCGAGCCGAGGTCGAGGGAGATCACGCCGTAGTCGTAGCCGCGCCGGCGATAGACGACGCAGGGTCGCTCGGACTCCTTGTCGACGAACAGGTAGAAGTCGTGGCCGACCAGCTCCATCTCGTAGAGAGCCTGGTCGAGGGTCATGGGGCTGGCCTGGTGGGTCTTCTCGCGGACGACGAGCGGGCCGTCGCCCAGCACCGTCAGCGGGCCGACCTGGTGGTCGAGCGTCTCGTCCTCGTCGGCGGTGGGGCCGCCCACGACGTCGATGTCAGGCAGCGCAGCTCCGTTGCTGCGCGTCCGGCCGCTGCGGTCGCGGCGCCGGTCGGAGGCGCGGCGCATCTGGGTGGCCATCTTGTCGAGCGCCAGGTCGAGGGCGGCCATCTTGTCGGAGGCCGCCGCCTCGGCGCGGATCACCGGACCCTTGGAGAGGGCGGTCAGCTGCACGCGCACGGCCCGGTCGGACTGACGGGGGTTGCGCTCCTGCTCGACCTCGACGTTCACCCGCATGATGCGGTGATCGTGCTTCTCGAGCTTGGCGAGCTTCTCGGAGACGTGACTGCGGAACCGGTCAGACACCTCGAAGTGGCGGCCGGTGACGGCGATCTCCATGACAACCTCCTAGGTCGAACGGAACAGACGCGCGTGGGTGCGTGTCATGAGTTCTGGACGCAGCACTCCGAGGAGCGCCCAGGATGGAGTCCGCCCGGCCGACCTGGTCTTCGACCCCACACCCGCCTGCTGAGGTGCTCGCAGCTTCTCCGCCACTACTGACCTTCTCCCGTCGGGCGTCGTATCTGACGACGGCGACGAGGCAGGACTTACGACTAAGCCGCACCGTGCTCCGAGACCGCGGCGGGCGGACCCGCCGGCGAGCTCGTTACGTGGACCGTTTCGCCTGCGACTGGCATCGGCTTGTCGACCGGGGTTGGCGTGACACACGTTTTCCGCCCGGCTGACGCAACCACGGACCCGGACGGACTCCATGACTTGACGCTAGTCGGTCCGGGCACAGGTTCAAAGGGAAACCGGATTTCCGAGACGAGCCGACGTACGCCGCGCCGTCGCCGCGACCGTCGCGATGGCCGTGACCGGCAGCCCGATGACCTCGAGAGCGCGCTGAGCCTCCCTCACGGTGGCCCCGGTCGTGATGACGTCGTCGCACACCACGACGCTGACCCGCGGCCGCCACCGCGCCAGCCGGGTCAGCTCGCGGGGCCGGCGCCGCAGCGAGCCCGCGAGGTTGTCGGCCCGCTCCTGGGCCGTCAGCCCGGCCTGGTCGACGATCCCGCGGCGGGTCGCGAGCAGCCGGGACACCGCCACGTCGAGTCCGCGCCGACGCAGCCGCGACGCTGCGGCGCGGGTGATCTCGAGGGTGGGGTCGTGGCCGCGCTGCCGCACGGCCGACGGCCGCGACGGCACGGGAACGAGCACCACCGGGACCGGCGTGCCGACGGGCCCGGGGGCCCGGTCGGCCACGGCTGCCTCGACCGCCTGGGCGAGCAGCCGGCCCAGCGTGCCGCGCAGGGCGAGCACCCGGTGCTCCTTGTGGGCAAGGATCGCCGCGCGCAGCAGGCCGGCGTACTCACCCGCGGCCCAGGATGACGCCAGCCCGGCCGGAACCGGCGTGGGCCACGAGGGCACGGCCCCGACGGGAAGGTCGGCTCGACAGGCGGGGCAGACCAGCCGGCCCGGGTGTCCGCAGCCCAGGCAGGCGCCGCCGAGCAGCAGGTCGAGGGCGGCGTCGCCCAGGGTGTCCATCGGTCCATCCCAGCGGTCCGGTGGGCGATCGACCACCCGCGGCCGAGCGCCTGTGGAGGACCGGGGGGTGGCTCAGCCGACGTAGGTGAGGCTCGACAGCAGGATGTCCTCTCGCTGCTGGGCGCCGCGGCCCGAGGAGAGGTCGACGATGCCGTTGGCGGAGACCACGAAGGTCGGCTCGCTCTCCACCGGCGAGCTGACCAGCCAGCGCTGGACTCCGGGAACCGTGGTGATCGTGCGCCCGGGTGACCCGTCGAGCGGGACGGCACTGAGCTGGGAGACGTCGTCGGTCAGCGAGCTCAGCACGGAGGCCGTCGTGGGGCTGCTCCAGCCGATGTCCTTGACCAGCAGCGCCGTGCCGCTCGGCGACGGCAGGGCGACGGCGGGGGTCAGCCGCACGCTGCCGTCGAGCCGCCGTTCGACGCGGCTCACCACGACGGTGTCGCCGTCGGCGCCGGCCAGCACCGCCACGAAGCGGGTGCCGTCACGAGACACCTCGAAGGCGCGGACCCGCTGGCCGGCGATGCCGGGCGCGGGCACCTCCACGGGCGAGCTGCCGCCGGTGTAGACCTCCACGAAGGCTCCGGTGCTACGCCGGTCGACGAGCCACAGCCGGCCGGCCAGGTCCCACGCCGGCGGGAGCAGGTTGGTCGCCTCGGTGGCGACCGTGGTCACGCGGGCGTCCGGTGCGCTCAGCGAGGTCAGCAGCACCGACCGGCCGGTGATGTCGACGCCGGCGACCTTGATGTTGTAGGGGTCGACCGCGATCGATCGCAGCGACCGCTTCTTGAGCCCGAAGGGGCCCGCGACCGGCTGGGGGTTGGCCACCGCGTCGCCGACGACGAGTCCCTTCCACAGCCCGAACGGCGTCGCGCTGGCCAGCCACCCGGTCGGGTCGGCCTCGGCGTGGCCGTCGACCGGCACGGTCTTGCTGCCGCTCGGAGACCCGAGGGGCTGGCCGTCGACGGTGACCGACAGCGTCTTGACCCCCGGCACCTGGCGCAGCGTCCAGCTCAGCTGGGCCAGCAGCAGGGTCGCGGTGTCGGCGGAGAGCCGACCGCCGACGCCGCTCAGCGCGATGTCGGCCAGACCCGACGACCCCGACACCGGCGGCACGGATAGGTCGAGCGCCGTACCGGTCGGGATGAAGGTGCGCTCCACCCGCTCGAGTCCGGCGGGCGGACCGGCCAGCAACCCCTGCATCAGGGCCGTGGGCAGCTGGTCCCCACGAGGCAGGAAGACCGGCTCCGGGACGAGGTACTTGCCGCTGGGGTCGAAGAAGTAGAGCGACACCTGCGCGAACCGCTGGTCGAACCAGTCGTCGTTGACGATCAGGGCGTTGGGAGCCTCCGCGATCCGCCACTGGCCGTCCTCGAGCTGGAGCGGGAACGACAGCGTCCGCTCCGAGGCGGGCAGTGCACCGAGGTAGGTGCCGCGGTCGTCGTAGTGCGCGGCGTCCTGGAGTCGCACCTTGAGCGGCGAGACGCCGAACGGCGCCGACGTGCTCGCATAGGTGATCGTCGCCTGCTCGGGACTCCACGTGGCCGCAGCGTCCTTGGTGAGGAACTGCTTGGCGATCGTGGTGTCGATGGGCGAGGCTCGCATCGCCTCGAGGAAGTGCCGCACGATGTCGCTGGCCGACTCCCCTGGCTCGGGGGTCGCCGGCACGATGTCGGGCGGCTCGCCGGCTCGGATCTCCGAGCTGTCGCCCGCCTCGACGACCGGACCGTGGTCGGGCACGGCGAGACAGCCGGTGAGGCTCGTGAGCGCGAGCACGAGACCGGCGACGAGGGCGGCGCGGCGGCGTCTCACACCTTCTCCTCGGCGTCGACGGGGACGAGGGGGATCGGGCTGTGGCGCAGCGGGTGGCCGATCTTGCGGGGCAGCGTGAGCCGGAACTGCGAACCCTGTCCGGGCCGGCCCCAGGCCTGCAGCCAGCCGCCGTGCAGATGGGTGTCCTCGAGGGCGATCGACAGCCCGAGGCCGGTGCCTCCCGTCGTGCGGGCGCGGGCCGGGTCGGCCCGCCAGAACCGGTTGAACACCATCGCCGACTCGCCCGGGCCGAGTCCCACGCCATAGTCGCGCACCGCCACGGCGGCCGCCTGGTCGTCGCTGGCGACGTGGATCACGACGTCCCCGGACTCTGCGTGGTCGATGGCGTTGCCGACCAGGTTGCGCACGATCCGCTCGACGCGCCGTACGTCGGCCTCGGCGATGCAGGGCTCGGCCGGCGCCTGCACCCTGACCCGCGTGCCGCGCTTGTCGGCCAGCACCCGGGTGGCGTCGACGACGCGATGGGCGACGTCGACGAGGTTGACGTCCTCAGGGTCCAGCACGGCCGCGCCCGCGTCGAAGCGGCTGATCTCGAGCAGGTCCGACAGCAGCGTCTCGAAGCGGTCGAGCTCGGTCTGGAGGAGCTCGGCGGCGCGCGCCGTCACGGGGTCGAGGTCGGCCCGGGCGTCGTGGATGACGTCGCTGGCCATCCGCACCGTGGTGAGCGGCGTCCGCAGCTCGTGGGAGACGTCGGAGACGAATCGGCGCTGGACGCGGCTGAGCTCCTCGAGCTGACGGATCTGGCGCTGGAGGTTGGAGGCCATCTGGTTGAACGACGTGGCCAGTCGCGACAGGTCGTCCTCGCCCCGCACCCGCAGCCGCTCCTGGAGCTGGCCGGCCGCCAGCCGCTCGGCAACCCGGCGCGCGAGCCGGACCGGAGTGACGACCTGGCGCGTGACGAGCCACGTGAGCCCGGCGACCAGGACCACCAGGACGCCGGCGGCGGTCGCCAGCGACCGGGTGACCAGCCCGAGCGTCTCCTGCTCGTCGGCGAGCGGGAAGAGGTAATAGAGGGTGTAGGTCGACCCGTCGGCGGGAAGGCGGATCGCGGATCCCACCACGACGCCCGGGACCGAGGTCGACGACGACCCGTCCACGCGGATCCGGGTATAGGTCCAGGCGGTCGTACTCGACTCCTGGAAGTGCAGCCGCAGGTCGGTCGGGATGCTGCTCAGGTCGAGGCCCGGGCTCGAGATCACCACGCCGCGCGGCCCGTCCGGGTCCGCGGCCGAGCCCGGCTTGACGAGGGCGACGCTGAAACCGCGGACGCTGCCCCGCTCGAGGATCGGGTTGACCAGCTGGGTGCGCTGACTGTCGGCGTCGAGGTCGGTGCCGAGGACGCTCTCGAGGGCCGAGCGGGCGCTGCGGGTCTCCTCGTTGGCCTCGGCCACCACCGCCTGGACCCGCTGGTCGAGCAGGCCGTCGCGTGTCTGCTGGAGGAGGAACCAGCCGACACCGAGGAACACCAGGGTCGAGAGCAGCACCGTGCTCATCACGACCCGTGCCTGGATCGAACGACGCCAGAACGTCAGCCCTCGACGCAGTGCGGCGGTGGGGGTGCCACCCGGCATGGGAGCCCGGGCCTAGGCCGTGCCGGCCTTGTAGCCGACGCCGCGGACGGTGATGACGATCTCGGGGTTCTCGGGATCGTGCTCGATCTTGGAGCGCAGCCGCTGCACGTGGACGTTGACCAGCCGGGTGTCGGCGGCGTGACGGTAGCCCCAGACCTGCTCGAGCAGCACCTCGCGGGTGAACACCTGCCACGGCTTGCGCGCGAGGCAGACGAGCAGGTCGAACTCCAGCGGGGTGAGGTTGACCGGTTTGCCGTCACGGGTCACAGCGTGACCTGCGACGTCGATCAGCACATCGCCGATGGCCAGGGTGTCGTTGCCGGGCGGGTCGAGCCGGCGTACGCGGGCACGGATGCGCGCGACCAGCTCCTTGGGCTTGAACGGCTTGACGACATAGTCGTCGGCGCCCGACTCCAGGCCGAGCACGACGTCGACGGTGTCGCTCTTGGCGGTCAGCATGACGATCGGCACGCCGGACTCGGCGCGGATCTCCTTGCACACGTCGATGCCATCCTGACCGGGCAGCATCAGGTCGAGCAGCACCAGGTCGGGACGATAGTCGCGAAACTCGCCCATGGCGGTGTCACCGCGATCGCACACCCGGGAGTCGAAACCCTCCTGGCGCAGCACGATCGTCAGCATCTCCGCCAGCGAGGCGTCGTCGTCGACGACCAGGATGCGCCCCTTGCCGGCGCTGTCGACGGGCTGGTTCATGAGGCCAAGTGTGCCAGCCTCGCCCCGATCCGCCTCCGGCGCAGCGCCGGAGACCGATCGGAGGTCGAGGTCAGTAGCGGTAGGCGTCGGCCTTGTAGGGGCCTTCGACGGCCACACCGAGGTAGTCGGCCTGCTTGTCACTCAGCGTGGTGAGTCGCACGCCGAGGGCGTCGAGGTGGAGCCGGGCGACCTCCTCGTCGAGGTGCTTGGGGAGCACATAGACGCCGACGGGGTAGTCCTCGGTCTTGGTGAACAGCTCCAGCTGGGCCAGCACCTGGTTGGTGAAGGAGTTGGACATCACGAACGACGGGTGCCCCGTGGCGTTGCCGAGGTTGAGCAGGCGACCCTCCGACAGCACGATGACGCTCTTGCCCGTCTCGGGGAACGTCCACTTGTCCACCTGCGGCTTGATCGTCTGCCGCTGGACGCCGGGCCACGACTCGAGTCCGGCCATGTCGATCTCGTTGTCGAAGTGGCCGATGTTGCCGACGATCGCCTGGTGCTTCATCCGGCTCATCTGCTCGGCGGTGACCACATCGCAGTTGCCGGTCGCGGTGACGATGATGTCGGCCTCGCCGAGGACGTCCTCGAGGGTCGACACCTGGTAGCCGTCCATCACCGCCTGGAGGGCGCAGATCGGGTCGACCTCGGTGACGACCACGCGGGCGCCCTGGCCGCGCAGCGACTCGGCGCTGCCCTTGCCGACGTCGCCATAGCCGCAGACGACCGCGACCTTGCCGGAGAGCATCACGTCCGTCGCGCGGCAGATGCCGTCGACGAGCGAGTGGCGGCAGCC
>JAGQUE010000193.1 GCA_020438665.1 Nocardioidaceae bacterium
TAGGTCCGCTCGATCCAGGTCACGATGGCGGTGCGGAGCTCATCCCGGGTGGTCCATCGCTTCCGGTTGAGGACGTTCTTTTGCAGCAGTGCGAAGAAGCTCTCCATGGCGGCGTTGTCGCCGGCTGAGCCGACTTGGCCCATCGATCCGACGAGCTGGTGGCGCCACAGTTCCTGCTGGAGTTTCCGAGCACGGAATTGCGATCCTCGATCCGAATGCAGCGTGCATCCGGCCACCTTGTGCCCGTCGACCGCGCGTCTGGCGACGGCGTTGTTGAGCACGTCGACCGCGATCTTGGACTCCATCCGATCGGCGATCGAGTAGCCGACGATCCGGTTGGACCAGACGTCCTTGACCGCACAGATGTAGAGGTTGCCCTCGTCGGTACGATGCTCGGAGATGTCGGTGAGCCACAGCAGGTTCCGCCCCATGGCGGTGAAGTCGCGGCGCACGAGGTCGTCGTGGGCGGGCACGCCGATCTTGGCCTTCTTGCCACGCTTCTTCTTGCCGAACACGCTCCACCACCCGTTGTCGGAGCAGATCCGCCACACGGTCCGCTCACTGACTACGTGCCCGGCGTCGGTGGCCTCGTCGAAGAGGAACCGGTAGCCGAACTCTGGGTCGTCGCAGTGGGCGGCGAAGAGCGCGTTGGCCAGGTACGCCTCGGCGAGCTCACTGTCGGTGACCGGCTTGGCCAACCATCGGTAGTAGGCCGAGCGACCCAGACCCAGCGTTTCCAAGGCGACCTCCGCGGGCACACCGCTCGCCGCGAGGTCTCTCACGAGCGGGTAGAACCTTCTCCCGGGAGGTTCGCCTGCGACAGGTAGGCCGCCGCACGGCGGAGCACTTCGTTCTCTTGCTCCAGGCGGCGGATCCGGTTGCGTGCCGCCCGCAGTTCTGCGGCCTGCTCCGTGGTGAGGCCCGGCTTGATGCCGTCCTCGACGTCGGCCTGCCGCAGCCACTTCGACAACGTCACCGGGTGCACGCCGAAGTCGTGCGCGATCTGCTCGAGAGTCTCACCAGGTCCACGGTCCCGGGCGACCCGGATCACGTCTTCCTTGAACTCCTTGGGATACCTGCCAGCCACGACGGACCATCCTTCCAGCCAGGACACTCGTCCTAGCTAGCCGATCCGGAAGTCCCCTCTTCGTTCAGCAGTCCCCTTCTTTGACGAGACCCGAGATGAATTCTTGGAACGTGGCGGCAAGTTGAGTCACGGCATAGTCGGCTTCTTGATCGACGTGGACAACGCTGGGTTCGCCTTCGGGTCCGCGGGTCCGATAGTCCAGGGCGACCAGGTCGTGACCGGCGGATGGGGTGTCAGCGAAGTAGAACCCGAGTTGTGGGTAGCCCCACTCGTCAACCCACAGACGCTGCCCGAAAGGTCCGCACAGGCTGGACCGCGCCGTGCGTCCGATGGCAAAGATGCCGGTCACCGCGACGTGATCGGATGCCCATGTGGTTGGAGTTGGGCTCGGGTGAGCGTCTCGGTTCAGCACACCCCCGTTGTGCGTGCGAGCCAGGATGACGTAAGCGGCGGGCAGGCGGTAGCCGAGCTCCGCTTCAACCGAAGCCAGAGTCTCGGCCGACAGCGGCGACGTCCTTCAGGTCGGCGAACGGAGACTTCACCGCGAGGCTGATGATGGCCCCCGCAATCGAGGCGACTTCGTCCGTCGCTCCTGCCTCCGACGACAGATGCAGGGCGTCGAGAAGCCGAGCGAAGAGAACCTTCCTCTCGTCGAAGCTGCGGTCGAGGTAGCCGAGCAACAACGCGCCCTCCTGCCTGATCGCCTCGACCCTCGCCGACGCCTCCGCCCTGAGCAGCTCCTGCTTGGTTGTTTCCTCGTTGATGACCCCTCGCTGCCAGGTCCTCCACCTCGGCGAAGCCTTCCAGCCCTCGCGCGTCGAAGTCCCGCTGACGATCCCAGGCACCCTCGCAGACCTCCGCCACGACCGCGGCGTCCAGCACCCCGTCCGCCGCGTCGGTCAACCGCGGCATCCCCGCACGGAACCCGGCCTCTATGGTCCCCGCGGCGTACGGACCGTGGAACTCGTCCGTGCCCTCGGGCAACAGGGCGGCCATCACGCACCCACCTGCGTGCGAAGCGGCTGGCTGGTCAGGTGCCACCCGGAGCAGGTGGGGCACTGGTACGAGCGCTGCTCGTTGCGACTGCTGGGCCGCCCCAGGGCGTGCGCCGCGACGCGGGCGTGCTTGGCCTGGACGAGCGCGGCCTGGGCCTGCTCGCGGCTGCGGAACCGGAGCTTGCCGGTGGAGCACAGCGGGAGCCCGTGTCCGTTGAGGAGGGTGCGCTTCCGGTGGACCTTCTTGAAGGGCTTGGTCGGCCCGTCGATGCTGCTGATGTCGAGGTTCTTCACGGTGTTGCGGCCTTTCGCTGGTAGGTGAGGCCAACTTCGTGAAGGTCCTGTGACCGGTCACGAGGAGGTTTGTGACGAACGCCCGATCGCCGTGTCACACTTCGGCGGCAGAGGAGGGCGCGCGACGGACAGGGGGATCCGGCATGAGGTTCCACGTGCTGGGCGGACAGGTCTGCCGGATCGAACAGGATGGCGCACCGACAGTGCTCCCGCTCAACGCCCGGGAGACCTGGCTCGCCGTCACCTTCCTGCTCGAAGGAAGGGTCATGGCGCACCAGGCGCGTCGGATCCTCAACATCACCGACGACAACCTGCGCACCCACATGTCCCGCCTGCGCAAGCACGGGCTGCTGAACAGCAGCCGGAGAGGCCAGTACGAGCTCACGACCGAGGTCGAGGTCGACGCCCTGGACCTGATCGACCTGTTCCGGAGGTCCCAGACGGACCAGGCAGGACGCACCGTGCTGCTGCGTCAAGGACGCGCCCTGTGGGCCGGGGGGCTGCCCCGACCCGATGGCTTGCCGACCCCGGCAATGGAGGTCTACGCCGAGGTTGAGCGGGCACACCGCGAGTGCATGAGCAAGGGCCGACGATTGCTGATCGTCGACGACCGCATCGCCGAGGACCTGGCGGAGAAGCTCAGGGCAGACCACGACTGCGAGACCGCCGCGTCGTTCGCCGAGTTCCTGACCGTCCAGCCGCGCCTACAGGAGTTCGACCTCGTGGTGGTGGACCGCCACCTGAAGCCCAAATACCTGGACGGTCAAGGGCTGGACATCGTCAGGAGGATCAACGAGCTCCCCTATGCGGTGCCGGTCATGATGATGACCTACCGACCCGCTCCGGAGAGCAGCCTCTCCGCGGACGAGCGTGAGTACGGGCTCGCTGCCTGCATCTCCAAGAGCGCTGATGGGGAGGACGCCTACATCGAGCCGCTGGCGCGCCGCATCAACGAGACGCTGCAGGACGACCCGGTCGCGATGTCGTGCGAGAACATCAACTCAGGCATGGTGTCCGCCCGCCGCCGGGCGACCAAGGATCTCGAGCATCGCCTGGGCGGACGCGAGCTCCAGGACAAGCTCGGTGAACTGGACAGTGCCGCACGAAGGGTGGAGGTCAGGACCAGAGTCAAGCAATTCGGGAAGACGTTTCGATAAAGGTCCCGGAAGGGGTCCAGCAAGGGGTAGGCATGGCAACGATCGTCGATGTGGCCCGTCTCGCCGGCGTTTCGGTGTCCACGGTCTCTCACGTCGTCAACGGGACGCGCAACGTCTCTGACGAGACGCGAGAGCGCGTGGTTCGCGCGATTGCTGCGACCAACTACCGCCAAGACCGCGTCGCTCGGGCGCTACGGCGAGCGCAGACCGATACGCTGGCGCTTCTGTTGAGTGATGCGGGAAACCTCGTCCTTGACGAGATGGTCCTCGGCGTCGAGCAAGAGGCCCGCAAGCATGGCATGACTGTCCTAGTGGCGCACGCCGGCGACGATCCTGAGCTTGAGCTGGCCGCGGTCCAGGCGTTCTGCAATCAGCGAGTCGACGGGCTGGTGATCACTCCCGTCGCGCACTCGCGCCCGGAAGTCGCCGACCTGCTGGCTGAGACTCGCACCCCTTTTGTGGTGATCGATCGGCCGACATCGCTGGCGGTTGACCAGGTCAGCGTCGAGAACTGCGAGCCGATGAGGACGCTGGTGGGGCACCTCGTGGAGCTCGGTCACCGGAGGATCGGGTTCGTCAGTGGAGGGTCGCGGGTCAGCAGCCTTGAAGAGCGCTTCGACGGCTACGTCGCGGGCGTTGAGGAAGCAGGGCTGTCGATCGAGCCGGCCCTGGTCGTCCGCAAGGAGACCGCGGCGGCCACGCGCAGAGCCGTCGTTCAACTGCTCAGCGGGCCGAATCGCCCGACCGCGGTGTTGGCGGCTAACCAGATGTCGGCGGTGTACGTCCTCGAGGCGTGTCATCAGCTCCATCTCGACGTCCCGGGGGACCTGTCCATGGCCATGTTCGACACGTTCCCGTTCGCGGAGATCTTCCAACCCCAGATCACCTCGGTGGCGCAGCCGACCATGAGGATAGGGCGTGAGGGCGTCAGGCTCATCCGGCGCCGCATCAAGAAGCCCGACGCAGCGCCGCGTTCGCTGCGGCTGGAGCCCACGTTGGTGTACCGATCCTCCAGCGCAGCGCCACGGTAGCCCGTGGTCGCCGTCGTCAGTTCGCGATGGCGACCACGGCCCCGTTCGGCTCCCTGAGCACATAGGGGGTCGGCAGTGCAGGGAACGAGACGGCCGAGCTCTCGATGAAGGTAGATCGCCCCTCCCAGTCCATGAGTTCGTGACCCTCCGCGTCGAGGACATGCAGGCGCTGCCTCACGCGCAGGATCAACGGTCCAGACAGACTGGCAGAGACGGCCGTCCTTTTTGCGCGCAGGCCCGCGAGGACGTCCCCGCCGGAGGCTTGAACCCACGTGACCGGACGGCCGATCGTGGCCGTTCCTTCTGGGCCGTGCCAGTCGGAGCCGCCGATCGCTGCCACTCCCTGTCCAGCGGCAAGCCACCACGCAAGTGGGGCCTCGTCATGGCGGTCCCACGCGCCGTTCCAGACCTCGGCGAGGTCCGGAAGAAAGGGCAGTGGGGTTCGCCACCCGCCTGCGGCCTTGACGGGGTGATTGACTGAGATCAGGCAGCCGGCGCTGCGGGCCTTCGCGGCCCACTCGGCAGGTTCGGAGCGTAGATCGATCCACGAGTTCGTGCCGAGGACGACGGCGTGCCCCGTGTCGAGCGCCACCGTCTGGCCGCCCAGGAGCTGGATGCCTCCGCGCTCGTTCTCGCGTGCCACCTCAGCGAGGTGACTGACGGTGTTGAAGTCGGTGACCGCCAGGAAGTCCAGGCCAGCTTGGGTGGCGCGGCGCGCCAGTTCGTGGACGGATTCGGTGCCGTCGGAGTGGTGGGAGTGCACATGGAAGTCACCGGCGAGCCATTGGTGCCCAGGCAGCGCCGGCAGCGATCGCGACCGCATGCCCGCCGAGATTGGGACACGTGTGGGCGTTTCGAGGATGCCCTCCCTGGGCGTGCTCCCGACCGGCACCACGTCGACGCGCACCTCGTAGGCCAAACCGGCCGGGGGGATGCGGTGCAGGCCCAGCTCGACGTGCCAGCGGCCACGGGGGATCGGCCCGGGTAGGTATCCCGGTGTGGTAGAGGCCGGGCCGACCACGACCGACTTCTTGCTGCTACCGGACCAGCCTCGGAAGCCATCCGGGCCGAAGAGGCCGAGATCAAGAGCTTGGCCCGGACCCTTGACGTAGTCCAGCGCGACGTGGACTTCTTGGCCCTCCTTGTCGACCTCGAACTCGAGACTGCGGTACAGGTCTGCCCGGCGATCCTCAGGAGTCCATGTTCCGACGAAGACGCTCTCGCTCATGCCAGCGAGCCATATCGAGCGTGTCGGAATGCTACCGACCCATTGGCGCCGTAGAGCGCGAACTGGCCACCGTCGAGGTCGTAGCCTCGGGTCGTGAGCGCGACGTCGTTGAGATAGGTCACGATTGCCGATCCGTCGACGACGATGCGGATCGTGAGCTGGCCATCGTCCGTGATGAGCGGCCGTTCAATTTCGTGGTCGGGTGCGCTGACGTAGCTCCGGTCGCTGTGCTCGTCGAAGGGCACATCGATGCGGTGTGGACGACGGTCGAAGACCACTCGACCACGGTCGGCCTCGACTCGGAGCAGGTAGGCCACGTCGAAGTTGTCGCCGGCATGAATGGCGACGCCGAACTCCTCAGCCTGCGCATCCAGGTCCACGGTCACCTCGAAGGTGGACAGGCCGGTCGTGGCGCCGGCGCTCGCCCAGCCGAACGCACCGCCACGGAAGGTCGCCGAGTCACCGTCGAGGTCCCACTCTCCCAGCTGAGCGCGCGGCTGTGCCGGCGCGGCGCCGAACCGCTCGAAGAACCCGGCCACGGGGTGTGCACCCAGGGTGCCGTCGCCGCGAACATGGAGTTCGTGAGCGACGAGGTCGCCACCCCACTGACGGTGACCCGTGTCGCTGTCCCCCGATCGGCTTGAGAGCCAGCCGACGAGGACGCGCCGTTCGGCGTCGCCTACGGTGTTCATCGCATAGACGTCGTTGGTCTCCAACGCGTCGTGGGTGGGACGCGCAAACGCGCCGTCGGTGCCTACCACCCGGTGGCGGGTCTGGAAGCGGTCGGAGTAGGTGGAGTAGACGAGGTAGCGGTGGCCGTGGAGTTCGAAGACCTCAATGCACTCTGGTGCCCGGGTGATGCCGGGGTTGAGGAACGGCTCGTGGATGGTCCAGTTGACGAGATCGGTCGACGTCGCCTGTCCCACTACGCCGCGACGATCGAACGGTCCGTCCGGCACGCGGGCGCACAGCAGCATCCGCCATTCGTCGCCATCGCGGTAGACGAACGGGTCGCGCCAGTCGTGGCGCTCGTACCAGGCCGGGTCTGCCTCGAGTACGAAGTCGTCGTCCTTGACCCAGACGTCGAGATCGGTGCTCGTCGCTCGCAGCACCACCTGCTCCGCCTCACCGTGCTGGCTGCGGGCTGGGTTGATGCCGCAGTAGAAGGCCACATAGGTGCCGTCCTCGGCCCGGACCACGGATCCCGCGCCGGCCAACAGGTCGGGTTGTTCCTCGTTTCCGCGGCGGATGGCCATGGGGTGCTCATGGAAGTGCAGGAAGTCCTCGGTCGAGATGTGGGCCCAATCCAGACCTTTGAGGATGCCGGGGCCTCCGCGGTCGTGCTTGCTGAGGAAGGTGTAGAAGAGGTGGAAGGTGCCGTCGACCTCGATGGGCATGACGTCGCCGAACCATCCGTCGTGGGGGCGGTAGAGCTGAGTGTGCTTGGGCATCTGGGTCCTTTGCCAGAGTTGACTGTGTGGGACGAGGAATCCGGGTGCTGTTCAGCCGAATCGGCGACGCAGGTCTCGAGCGTGGGCCCGGTTTCCTGCCTCCTGCTGCGCGGCGCGCGTCGTCGCTTCCTCGATCCGCTTGGCGTAGCTCTCCTCGTGACTCCGCTCACGCTTGGTCTTCGCCTGGCGCTGAGCCTCGACCTCGGCTGCCAGCGAGTTCGGCGGATTGGAGGCCTGAACAGGCGTGGAGATTTCGGGGCGCAGCGGGAGACGCTCATTCACCGGTGTGATGGTGAGAGCCGCCGGATCACCGACCTGGTACCAGTAGGCGGTCGATGCCCAGTCATCCGAGAGATGGTTGGCATGACCGTGTTCAATGCTGACGCGGATCCGTTGCGCGAAGCGGATGGGGTCGACTACATGGAACCGGTAGCTCACCGCGTAGCCAGGGACGTCCCCCTCGTGCACGATGGCTCCGTGGTAAGCGTAGGCCTGCCGCTGCATGCCCCACGCGTGGTTGAAGTAGTCCTCGGTGCCGGTACCGTGCAGGCTGGGCGGCCACGTGTCGTCGTCAATGAAGATCATCTCGTCGCCCTCGCCCCACCAACTCCCCTGGCGGTGGGTGACAGACAGGTTGCAGCCGACGTAGTGACCTCGCCCCGCCGTGTCCAGGATCGTGTAGTTGCCCTCGTCGCTGAGATGGGCGACGTTGGTCTCGGGACTGTTGACCTGAAGGTCCGGTCCCCACCCTGAATCGGGAGCCGACCGAGTCCAGGACGCGTGGAGGTAGCCGATGTCATCGGGAATGGGCTCGCGAAGGAGTTCGTAGTCGACGTGGAAGTACTGCGCGTACGGAACGTCATTCTCGTTGACGACCTCGATGCGCACCCGCTCCCGGAACGGCATCGGCAGGTAGCAGTTGAGTGAGGCGCTGCCCCCGAAGCGAAGCGCTTCTTCGGGCTTGGCGGTAACAGTGAAGAAGGCGGACTCGTAGTTGGCCGGCATCGAGTTGCCCACGCCGAAGAAGTCGCCCAGCGGAACGAGTACCGACGGTCCCGGTGCGTCGTCGTAGGTGACGCGCAACAGCACCTTCCGGTAGTAGTCGGGGTCCGGTTCCTCCCACGTGATGCCCAGCGCGTTGGCAATCTCGTTGACCGGCGCCACCCCTGCCGACGCCAGCGGGTCGATCAACGCGGGCCCTAGCGTGCGACGACAGAACTGTGTCATCCACAGGTGGGTCACGATCCCGGGTCCCTCGAGATCTGCAAGCACTCGAGTCTCACCTGGACCGACGACCCAGTAGTCCTGATTGCGGCCCCGCTGGTCCCAGCTCGAGACCCGCCCGGTCCGGCGGTCGCGGACACGACAGAGGTCCAAGTACGAGTTGAGTGACATGACGCCGACTTCCTTTCCCAGGGCTCCCGCCCACCAGTACGAAGAAACGTTTGCGCGAAACGTTTCGCTGTGAGACGTTAGTGACGTCTCCAAACGGGTGTCAAGGTCCCTTCGACCGGTAAGCCGCGCCGGAGCCCGACACGAGGGAGGACGCGTGTGATGAGCGAGCTGGACGCCGGGATTCTGGGTGATGTAGTCCGCCTTCGCCGTGGCCGGCGCACGGGCCGGCTCTCAAGTTGGGACCAGAGCGGTCGAAACCAGGACTGCTGGATGGTCGGCCCTGGCGAAGAGATCACGCTTGCCGACCTCGAGGGACCCGGTCGCCTCACCCATATCTGGATGACCCAAGCCTCGAAAGTGCTCCTCGGACCGTCGATGGTGACGCCAGACCTCGCCGGCGTTGGGAACCTCGGCGTCGACCCGGTGATGGGCATCCACTGGGAACAGATGGACCCGGACTTCTACCGGAAGGTGGTCTTGAAGATCTACTGGGACGACCAGACCCAGCCCAGCGTCCTGGCGCCCATCGGGGACTTCTTCGGACTCATGAACTCCCTGTCCGGCAACCTGGACTCATTGCCACTCTGCGTGGTGGCCGAGGACTCAGAAGTCCACCGGTTCGGGGGCGCAGCTGCGCTGAGCTCCTTCTTCCAGATGCCCTTCAACCGCCGCGCACGGGTCTTGCTAGAGAACCAGTCAGACCGCCCATATCTGCAGTACTTTTACATCGACTACGAACTGCAGGACCGGCCGTTCCCCGAGGACGTCGCCTACTTTCATGCTCACTGGCGGCGGTCAGCGCCGACGACCGGCTGGGCGCCGGACTTGCAGGTCAATAGCCCCGAGACCAACGTCCCAAATCTCACGGGGGCGGAGAACTATGTGGTCCTCGATGTCCAGGGCGAGGGTCACTACGTCGGCTGCGTGCTCGCCGTCGTCCATCACCAAGGCACCTATCCGGGCGAGGGGGACGACATGGTCTTCGTCGACGGAGAGACCTGGCCTCCGCGCTACCACGGCACCGGGCTGGAGGACTATTTCGGACACGCCTGGCAGATGCAGCACCGACAGAGCTGGCACGGCGGCTCCATCGTGCACACCGACGACGTTCCCGGGTTCCAACACAGCTACCGCTTTCACCTGACGGACCCCATTCGATTCTCACGATCCATCCGCGTCACGATCGAGCACGGACACGCCAACCACCTCGCGGACGACTGGTCATCGGTCGCCTACTGGTACCAGGCTCTCCCATCGCCGACCCTGAGGATCGCTGACCTGCCGCACCGGCTGCCTCCCAGACCTGTCCTGCCGGCACCTGCCTACCAGCCCCCCGACACGCCGGCGCTGCGTCACGCCACCGCAGCACGCGACGACCGCATGGCCCGCTACATGCGGGATCGCGACGAGCTGGTTCGTCGACGAATTGCCGACACACGCGACTGGGAGATCGGCAACCTCAGGCAAGCCCGACGCCAGCGCAAACTGCTTCCCATCCTCGACACGGGCCAGGGACCCCAAGGAGAGACACCGTGAAGTACGCCCAGCTGGGACGCTCTGGACTCGCGATCAGCCGGATCGCGCTCGGCACGATGAACTTCGGTACCGAGACCGACCCGGCGGAGTCGTTTGCGATCATGGATCATGCCCACGAGGCCGGCATCAACTTCTTCGATACCGCAATCCGCTACGGGAGCCAGGGCGACTACGGGTTCGGCGTCACCGAGGAGATCCTCGGGGAGTGGTTCGCCCAAGGCGGTGGCCGGCGCGAGCGAACCGTCTTGTCGACCAAAGTCTTCCAACCGACCGACAACTGGCCCAACAACGAAGGCTTATCGGCGCTGAACATCCGCCGCGCCTGCGAGCAATCCCTGCGCCGTCTCCGCACCGACTACATCGACCTCCTGCAGCTCCACCACGTCGACCGGAACACGCCGTGGGAGGAAGTGTGGCAAGCGCTGGACGTACTGGTGAGGCAGGGCAAGGTCATCTACGCCGGGTCCTCCAACTTCGCGGGCTGGCACATCGCGCGCGCTCAAGGCGTGGCTGAATCGCGCAACCTGCTCGGACTGGTAAGCGAACAGTCGCTCTACAACCTCATGGTCCGCGATATCGAGCGCGAAGTGCTACCGGCCGCCGAGGCACTCGGGCTCGGCGTGCTCACCTGGAGCCCTCTGAACGGCGGGCTCCTTGGAGGCGTACTGCGCAAGGAGCGCGAGGGCACATCCCGTCGCGCCGGCTGGGCCGAGCACACCCTCGAACGGCATCGGTCGAGCCTCCGAGCTTACGAAGGCCTCTGCGACGCATGGAGCGTCGATCCGGCCGTTCTGGCGATCGCATGGCAACTCCACCGGCCTGCGATCACCGCTCCTGTCGTCGGCCCCCGCTCGGTCAAGCAGCTGCACAACACGCTGACAGCAACCGACATGCAGGTACCTAATGAGCTGGCGGCCAGCCTCGAGGAGATCTTTCCCGGATACCAAACCGCGCCGGAGGCCTACGCATGGTGACCACGACCACGACGTCCCAATCCCGCCCCGCCTTCCACTTCACGCCGCGGCGAGGCTGGATCAACGATCCGCACGGGATCACGTGGCTAAACGGGGCATACCACGTCTTCTATCAGTTCGTCCCCGACAGCACGGTCTGGGCGCCGAACTGCCACTGGGGACACGCGGTTGGTCACGACCTGTTCACGCTAGTTGAGCACCGACCCGTGTTAGCGCCCGACGACAACGACGACGGCGTGTGGTCCGGTTCAGCCATTGTCGACAGAGCCGGCACCGGACGAATCTTCTACACCTCGGTGTCGGTGCCCGACTTCGCCGTCGGAGTGATCCGCGAAGCAACCACGACCGACCCCGGATGGGAAGCCTGGGACAAGGGTCGCGTGATCGCGGAGGCACCGCCCGGGCTCGATCTTGCGGTCTTCCGGGACCCCTTCGTCTTCCGAAGTGGAGACCGCTGGCGAATGCTGGTCGGCGCCGGCTTCCGCGACGGCACCGCCGCAGCCATCGGCTATCACTCCGCGGACCTGGCCACCTGGCACTACGACGGGATAGCGGCAGAACGTCCAGTCGCTAGCCACGACCCCGTCTGGACCGGCTCCGCCTGGGAGTGCCCGCAGCTTTTTGAAGTCGACGGCCGCCACGTCCTCATCACGTCCGTGTGGGACCAGGACTTGCTTCATTACGCCGCCTACGGCATCGGCTCCCTGATTGATGGAGCGTTCGTCGCGGTGTCATGGGGACGCTTGACCTACGGCGAGAGCTACTACGCGCCATCGTTCTTCCGAGACCGGCACGGCCGCCCCTGCCTCAGCCTGTGGATGAGAGGCATCGCAGACGAAGATGCCGGGTGGGCCAGCGCTCACAGCATCCCGCACGCGCTGGCCATCCAAGACGGCGTCCTCCGCGCGATCCCACACGCTGATCTTGAGCAGTTGCGAGGTCCCCGGTGCGGCACTGGCGACCCAGAGATCGCGCCGTGGGCCGACCTCGTCTGGCAGCCCGGGGCAGATCCGGACACGCTTCGTGTGCACTCCCGACACATCGACATGTTGGGGTTGGAGACGCGCCCGGGAGAACTCGAGGTGACGACACGAGCCGGGGTTGCAGCCATGCCGTGGTCGGATGGTGAGATCCGCATTGTGCTCGACACCGGCATCGCGGAGATAAGCACGCGCGACGGCATGCTCGGACTTCCCATCCCGCCTACGGAAGGCCCGCTCACGATCGACGCTGCTGACGGCACCTTGACGGCCTATGAGCTCCGACCACCTCGCTCGCGCATCGACGAGACGGACAGGCCTGGAGGCGGATTCGCGTGACTCACAGAACAGCGGTCGACGACGCCGAAGGATCGGGCCGACTCGCCCCACCCCGGGTCACCGTAATCGGCGAGGCGCTCATCGACGTCCTCCACCGTCCCGGCGAGGAGCCTGTCGAGACCCCAGGCGGCTCGCCCCTCAACGTAGCAATAAGCCTCGCCCGGCTCGGCGTCCCAACACACCTCCTGACCGCACTCGGCGCAGACGACCGTGCCACTGCTATCGAACGCCATGCCATCGCATCAGCGGTCCACATCCTCCCGAATGCCCGCACTCTAGCTGCAACCTCATGCGCCGTCGCCTGGGTAGACCACGACGGCGCCGCGACCTACGACTTTGACATTCAATGGGACCTGCCACCCACCGAGCTTCCGAGAACCGAAGCCGTACACACAGGATCTCTGGCGCTCTTCATCTCACCCGGACGCGACCAGGTCATGGACCACCTCACCCGCGCCAGCCAACAACACGCCCTAGTCAGTATCGACCCCAACATCCGGCCTTCGATCCTCAATGACCGCAACTCGGTGCGTGCCCGCTTCTGGGAAGCCCTCGCACTCGCCGACGTCGTGAAACTCAGCGACGAGGACGCCGCTTGGTTGTACCCCGACCGCTCGCCGCGATGGGTGCTCGCCGAACTCTTGCAAGCAGGACCTGCGCTGGCTGCAATGACCTTAGGAAGACGAGGCGCAATGCTCAGCAGCCACGTTGCGACCGTGCAGGTGCCAGCAGCATCCGTCGTAGTCGTCGACACCGTCGGTGCCGGCGACTCGTTCATGGGTGCACTCATTCACGGCCTCCTGGAGTTGAGGACCGACGCAGGATTCGGCGCATACCACGAACTCGGGCCAGAAGAACTCAGCCGCCTCGGCAGCTTTGCTGCGCTCGTCGCGGGGCGCACAGTCGCCCGCAACGGCGCCAACCCACCCTGGATTGAAGAGCTATTGCCATGACCCCGTCCCGGCTTCTCTCGGACGGCAAGGGCTCAATCGGAGCTCATGCGACTTACAACGGTCGCGCCGCCAGGGCAGCACAGCGGCTCCCCTGTATGACGCGCCGGTCGATGCGGGCTTCATGCGTCGCATCGGCCACGGAACCCCCGGACTCAGATGCAGCGCTGGCTTTGTTGCCCGGTTCCGAAGACTCGGGCAGCCACGCACGTGCGCGGTGGTGGGGAAGTTGATCCCATGGGACCACCGCAGGCCTTGCTCGACGAGCGTGCCGCTCCGAATCGGCCGGTTCGAGTTCTGTTCTCGCGATAGGCGCCCTCGTCTGCGGCCCAGTGTAGGTAGGACGTTGCCTTCAGCATCGCCTCCCGGCGGAGCTCGTCGATGACGGGTCGGTCACGACGCAGCACGGCGTCGCTGGATCACCCATTGGCGCATCCGTCCGCAACGGTCGCGGTTGTGGCCGCTCACGCAGCCGACACCGTCGCGGGCGAGGCCGCCCGAAACGTGCCCGGTCACGCCCGAAACGTGCCCGGCCACGGACTACGTCGAGTTGACAGCAGTCAAGGACGAGCACGGCCCTCAACACCGCCCGCGCCCATGAACGGGCCGTCCATGGGCGCCATGACCGTGGTGTACCTCGCCGCCCAGTACCCCGATCACTTCGCCGCTTAGCCATCGTCTCCGGGCAGTAGTGGGATCCCAGCCAGCTCGAGGGACTACCGCCACGTCGTTCACCTACACCGCCGACGGCGACAGAACGCTTCAGGCGACCAGACTGACCGCGAGAGCCTCTTCGACGACACCGGCGTCGCCTACCGAACCGGTGCCAACTGGACGCCACCTTGGCCAAGACCGAACTCGATGCCGCCGCCACGACGAGGTACGCCGCCGGCGCGCAGGCCAACATGGCGACGTTCACCGCCGGCACCGTGCTGACCGCCAGCGGCCAGTCAGCGGACACGGCGGGCGCCGGCAGCAGCGAGCGCATAGCGTCCTTTGAGCCCGCCTACAAGATCACCGCTCTGCCCGACTGGCTCTTCGAGCAGACTCCGTCCGCGTCAGCGCGGCGACTCGGCCGTCCTGGACGCTGCGAGTCCCCGCGCAGCAAGCGACGAACCGCTCGCCCACCTGGGCGCGGCTGTCGACGCCACGGCGGCATTCGGTCAGGGGCCCTCGTCGCCCGGCGATGGAGTGGCGGCGCGCCGTCGAGGATGCGCGCACGCCCTGCAGGCGGCGGGGGCTGTCTGCGTAGGTGCACGGCGGCCGACGAACCCTCGGTGGAAAGTCGTGTCCGCGGATTGATCGCCCGGACATGCCGATGCGACTTAGGTGACCGAGACGCGCACCAACGCGCTGATGAGGAGACCACGCCGCAGCAACGGCGACGACCGAACATCGAGGCACTCCACAGGCCTGGCGACACAACGTCGGAATGGACGAAGCCCCGGATCCGAGGACCCGGGGCCAGTCACACGTGCGCGAGGGGGGAGTTGAACCCCCACGTCCTTTCGGACACACGGACCTGAACCGTGCGCGTCTGCCTATTCCGCCACTCGCGCGTGAAGCGCACAAAGGGTATCCCACCCCGTTCGGAGCGCCCAACTTGGGAGCAGCGCGGGTCGGGGGGGTGGTTCTCGGGACGGCTCAGGACGCCCCGCCCAACCAGCGGGGCCCGCCGCGCGTCCCAGGGAGACCAGGGCCGTCCCGATAGCATCGGGGACGGTTGACCGCCGAGTGATGACGCCTGCGCTGACGAGGGAGAGGAGGGCGGACCCGATGGGAGCACTGCAGAAGTTCGAGCAAAAGCTGGAGCGCGCCATCTCCGGGGCGTTCGCCCGGGCCTTCCGGAGCGCCGTCCAGCCGGTCGAGATCTCCGCCGCGCTGCAGCGCGAGGTCGACAACAACAGCCAGATCCTCAGCCGTGACCGGCGGCTGGCGCCCAACGACTTCCACGTCGAACTGAGCGAGGCCGACATGGAGCGGCTGGCTCCCTATGACTCGACGATGGCGCGCGAGCTGGCCGATCAGCTCGAGGAGCACGCCGACCGCCAGGCCTATGTCTTCCCGGGGCCGATCACGATCGCCTTCGAGCAGGCCGAGGACCTCAGCACCGGCCGCTTCCGCGTCCGCAGCCAGGCGATGGCCGGCGTCCAGGGAACCACGCGCCGCACCCGCGTCCGCCAGACCCACGCCTATCTCGACATCAACGGGACCAGCCACCCGCTGACCCCGCCCGGTGTCGTCGTCGGCCGCGGCCTCGAGGCCGACATCCGCATCAGCGACCCCGGCGTGAGCCGCCAACACATCGAGTTCGGGGTCACCGTCGGTCGCGTGGAGGACGGGAGCCCGCTGTCGATCACGGTGCGTGACCTGGGCTCCACCAACGGCATGCTGGTCGACGGCCACCGCGCCAGCGCCGTCCGGGTCCACGGCGGGTCCCGCATCCGGATCGGCAGCACCGACATCGCCGTCCGCGTGGTCGAGGACGATCGGCTGGAGGACGACGGCGACGCCGGAGGAGGCCCCGGCGGTGTCTGAGCTCACCCTGTTCCTGATCCGGCTCGCCTATCTGGCGATCCTGTGGATCTTCGTGCTGTCGGCCATCTCGGTCATCCGGTCCGACATGTTCGGCGCGCGGGTCCCCGAGGCCGCGCGTACGCCGGTGGGCGGCGGCCGTCGGACCAGCAGCCGGCCGGCCCGGCGGCGCGGGCTGCCGACCCACGTCCTTGTCGTCGAGGGCGCCAACCAGGGTGCTCGTGCCGAGCTCGACGACGCGCCGCTCCTGATCGGCCGCGGCCCCGACGCCCACATCCGGCTCGACGACGACTACGCCTCCACCCGCCACGCCCGCATCGCCGCCGCCGACGACCAGTGGTTCGTCGAGGACCTCGGCTCCACCAACGGCACCTACGTCGGCACCATCCGCATCACCCAGCCGACGACGCTGACCGCCGGAACCCAGGTGCGGATCGGCAAGACGATCCTCGAGCTGCGGAAGTAGCCGCCATGACCACCGCCGGCAGCCTGCGACTGCAATACTCCGCGATCTCCGACGTGGGCCGCGTCCGCAAGGACAACCAGGACTCCGGTTATGCCGGGCCGTGGCTGCTCACCGTGTGCGACGGCGTCGGCGGCGCCGCCCGCGGCGACATCGCGTCCAGTACGGCGGTCCAACAGCTGCGGCGCCTCGACCAGCAGCCCGAGGGCGACCTGCTCTCGCTGGTGGCCGGCGCGATCCACCGGGCCCACGACCGCATCGGTGAGCTCGTCGAGAACGACCCCAGCCTCGCTGGCACCAGCACCACCGCGACCGTGGCGCTGTTCGACGGCCACAAGCTGGCCTTCGGCCATGTCGGTGACAGCCGGGCCTACCTGTTCCGGGCCGGCGCCATCAGCCAGGTGACCAGCGACCACACCTTCGTGCAGACCCTGATCGACGAAGGCCGCATCACCGAGGACGAGGCGCGCACCCACCCCCACCGCAACCTCATCCTCAAGGCGCTCGACGGGGTCCACGAGACCGAGCCCGACCTGTTCTATGTCGAGCTCGAGCCCGGCGACCGGGTGCTGCTGTGCAGCGACGGCGCGAGCGGCGTGCTCAACGACGGCCGGCTGGCCGACATCCTCAGCACGGGCTCGCCCGACTTCGCCGCCATCGAGCTGGTGCGGTCCTCCCTCGAGGCCGGCAGCAGCGACAACGTCACCTGCCTGGTCGCCGACGTCGTCCCTGCCGAGACGCCGCTGGACGACGAGCTCCAGCCCTTGCTGGTGGGCGCGGCCGCCGAGCTGCCCCGCAAGCTGCTCCGCGGTGCGCGCAGCATCGCTCCCAAGCCGAGCGCGCTGTTCCGCGGCCACCGCGCCGGCGACACCGGCGAGCTCGAGCCGGTGCCGGGTCTCCCGGAGGAGGCCGGCGCCTTCGCGATCGAGACAGACCCGATCGACCCCGAGGCCGCCCGCTATGCGCCGGTCCAGCGGCCGCGGTTCGTGTGGACGCGCCGGGTCATGGGAACCCTCGCCGCCATCGGGATCATCGGCATGGGCCTGGGCGCCGCCCAGTGGTGGATCCAGCAGCAGTACTACGTCGGCAACCACAACGGCTCGGTCACCATCTTCCGCGGCGTCAACGCCGACCTGCTCGGCTATCAGCTGTCGACGCCCTACGAGACCACCAACCTGACGGTCAGCGAGCTCACCGACATCGACCAGGCGAGCGTCACCGAGGGGCTGGGCGCCGCCAGCCTCGACGACGCGCGCAAGACCGTCGAGAACCTCTATACCCAAGCCGGCACGAACGGGTGAGGCGATGAGCCAGACCTCGGCACTCATGGGGTTCGTGCACCGTCGGCGGCGGGGTGCGGAGCTGTTCCTGCTCCTGCTCGCCCTCGCGGTCGGGATCGGCGCCTATGCCGCCGTCGGCATCGGCGTCCAGGGCGAGGTGCCCGCCGACATCCTCGGCTATGGCGGCTGGCTGGTCGGCCTCCTCGTCGTCGCCCACGTGACCGTCCGCCTCATGGCGCCGTACGCCGACCCGGTACTGCTGCCGGTCGTCGCGGCCCTCAACGGGCTGGGCCTGGCGGTGATCCACCGGCTCGATCTCGCCGCCGGGCTGACCAACGAGACCGGCAGCTTCGCGCGCCAGCAGCTGACCTGGATGACGGTCGGCGTCGCCGGGTTCATCGGCACGCTCGTGGTGATCCGCGATCATCGCATCCTCCAGCGCTTCACCTATACCGCAGGACTGTCGGCCATCGTGCTCCTGCTGCTGCCGATGCTCCCGGTCATCGGCAAGCAGATCAACGGCGCCCGCATCTGGATCCACGTCGGCGCCCTGAGCTTCCAGCCGGGCGAGGTCGCCAAGGTGCTCCTCGTCATCGCGTTCGGCGGCTATCTGGTCGTCCACCGCGACGCCCTGGCCCTCGCCGGCCGCCGAGTGCTGTTCATCGACCTGCCGCGCGGGCGCGACCTCGGCCCGATCCTGGGCATGTGGGTGATCTCGCTGGCCATCCTGGTCGGGCAACACGACCTCGGGTCGTCGCTGCTGTTCTTCGGCCTGTTCCTGGTGATGCTCTATGTCGCCACCGAGCGGCCGGGTTGGCTCGTGGTCGGCGGCACGCTCTTCGCCGGCGGCGCGCTGCTCGCGTGGAAGCTCATCCCCACGGTGGCCCTGCGAGTCAGCATCTGGCTCGACCCCTGGGCCCACTACGGCGAGGGAACCGACGACAAGGCCCGCCAGGGCGTCGAGGCGATGTTCGGCATGGCCTGGGGCGGGCTGCTCGGCCGCGGCTTCGGCAACGGCCAGCCGTGGCGGGTGTCCTACGCCGAGTCCGACTTCATCCTCGCCGCCATCGGTGAGGAGCTCGGCCTCACCGCGATCATGGCCGTGCTGCTGCTCTATGGCCTGATCGTCGAGCGTGGCCTGCGCACCGCACTCATCTGCCGCGACGGCTTCGGCAAGCTCGTCGCCTCCGGCCTCGCCGTGGTGTTCGCCATCCAGGTCTTCGTCGTGATCGGCGGCGTCACGCGACTGATCCCGCTGACCGGCCTCACCACGCCGTTCCTGTCCTATGGCGGCTCGTCGCTGGTGGCCAACTGGGTGATCATCGCCCTGCTGCTGCGCATCTCCGACCACGCCCGCCGGCCACCGCCCGTCCTCGCGCCTGACGAGACGCCGTTCGCTGACGACGAGGCGACCCAGGTGGTGAAGCTGGCGTGAACAAGCCGATCCGCACCATGGCCGTCTTCTGTCTGCTGCTGTTCCTGGCGCTGATGATCAACGCGACGATGCTCCAATACGTCCGCGCCGGCGCGCTCGACAAGGACCCCCGCAACCGCCGGGTCATCGACGCCGCCTTCTCCCGCGACCGCGGCGCCATCATGGTCGGCCGCGACGCGATCGCCGAGAGCGTCAAGAGTGATGACCGCTACCAATACCAGCGCCGCTACACCCAGCCGCTGCTCTATGCGCCGGTCACCGGGTTCTTCTCCTACTACTCCCAGACCGGCATCGAGCAGACCCAGAACGAGGTGCTCTCCGGCGATGACCCGCGGCTGTTCGTCACCCGGCTGGTCGACCTGGTCAGCAACACCTCCCCCAAGGGCGGCCGCGTGCAGCTCACCATCGACCCTGCCGCACAGAAGGCGGCCTACGACGGGCTCAAGGCCATTCCGGGCGTCCAGGGGGCTGTGGTGGCCATCGAGCCGAGCTCGGGCAAGATCCTCGCGATGGTGTCGCTGCCGTCCTATGACCCCAACCTGATGGCGACCCACGACTTCCAGGCGTCGGGCGACAACTACGACAAGCTGCTCCACGACCCGGGTCAGCCGCTGCTCAACCGGGCGATCCAGACCCGGCTGCCACCGGGCTCGACCTTCAAGCTCGTGACCGCGTCGGCCGCGCTCGAGGACGGGCTCTATGACAACGTCGACGCGCTCGTTCCGGGCGGTCCGGTCTATCAGCTCCCCCAGAGCACCAAGAAGATCGACAACGGCGGGCGCAACTGCGGCACCGACGAGATCACCATGACCCAGGCGATCGCCAACTCCTGCAACACCTCCTTCCTCGCCATCGCCAACGAGCTCGGCCACGACAAGCTCGAGGCGCAGGCGGAGGCCTACGGCTTCAACAGCGACTACTTCACCGACCTGCGGCCGCAGGCGCAGTCGGTCTATCCCAAAGAGGCCGACCCGCCCCAGACGGCCATGACCGGGATCGGCCAGTTCAACGTGGCCGCGACCCCGCTGCAGATGGCGATGGTCGCCGCCGGGATCGCCAACAGTGGTGTCGTGATGAAGCCCTACCTCGTCGACCGGGTGCTCAGCCCGGACCTCGACGTGCTCGACCAGACCCGGGCGACCGAGTATTCCCGCGCCATCTCGCCGACGACGGCGAGCGAGCTGACCAAGGCCATGGTCGCGACCGTGTCGGTCGGCACGGCCTCGCCCGCGGCGATCCCGGGGGTCGAGGTGGCCGGAAAGACCGGCACCGCCGAGAACTGCAGCGCCTGCAAGAACTATGCCTGGTTCGTCTCCTTCGCCCCGGCCAACGACCCCCAGGTCGCCGTGGCGGTGATGATCCAGGGCACCAACGTCCCCAACGAGGACATCGCGGGCGGGCTCCTGGGGGGCCCGGTCGCCAGGGCCGTGATGGAGGCGGTGATGGGCTCGTGAGGACAGCGCGACGCGCCAGCATGACAGTGGAGGATTCACGATGAACACCCCCGAGCCGCCGGTCGTCGGCGGGCGCTACCAGCTCGGTGAGCTGTTGGGTCGAGGCGGCATGGCCGAGGTCCGCAAGGGCGTCGACCTGCGGCTGGGTCGTGCCGTCGCCGTCAAGCGGCTGCGCACCGACCTCGCCAGCGACGCGACGTTCCAGGCCCGCTTCCGCCGCGAGGCCCAGTCGTCGGCCGCGCTCAACCACCCGGCGATCGTCGCGGTCTATGACACCGGTGAGGAGATGGCCACCGACGGCAGCGACGTCGCCCAGCCCTACATCGTCATGGAGTTCGTCGAGGGCCGCACCCTGCGCGACATCCTGCGCGAGGGCCGCAAGATCCTGCCTGAGCGTGCGCTCGAGATCACCAGCAGCGTGCTCGGCGCGCTCGACTACAGCCACCGCGCCGGAATCATCCACCGCGACATCAAGCCCGGCAACGTCATGCTCACCCCGACCGGCGACGTCAAGGTGATGGACTTCGGCATCGCCCGGGCCGTCTCCGACTCGGCCTCGACGATGACCCAGACCGCCGCCGTGGTCGGCACCGCGCAATATCTCTCCCCCGAACAGGCGCGCGGTGAGACCGTCGACTCGCGCTCCGACGTCTATTCCGCGGGCTGCCTCCTCTATGAGCTGCTGACGGGCCGCCCGCCGTTCATCGGCGACTCCCCGGTGGCGGTCGCCTATCAGCACGTCCGTGAGATCGCGCAGCCGCCCTCCGACCACGACACCGAGCTGCCCCCCGAGGTCGACTCGATCGTGATGAAGGCGCTGGCCAAGCGCGTCGAGGACCGCTACCAGTCGGCCGCGGCGATGCGCAACGACATCGAGCGCTACCTCGGGGGCCGGCCGGTCATGGCGCCCGCCGTCCCCGTGGCCCCCGTGACCACGATGCTTCCCGAGTACGACCCCTCGCCCGCGACCGCGACGGCGATCGCGGCCGTCGAGGATCCGCCGGAGGAGCGCAAGAAGAGCCGCGCCGGATGGTGGATCGCCGCCGTGCTGCTGCTCGCCGCCCTCGCCGCGGCGTCGGCGTTCATCGTGCCCAAGCTGCTGGACAGCTCGCCCCAGGAGGTGCAGGTTCCCAACCTGGAGGGCAAGACCGAGCAGCAGGCAAGCGCCGCGCTCCAGAACGTGAACCTCAAGCTCGGGGACGTCACCGAGGAGGCCAGCGAGGATGTCAAGAAGGGTCTCGTGCTCAGCCAGGACCCGGTCAAGGACGACTATGTCGCCCCCGGCAGCAGCGTCGACATCGTGGTGTCGAGCGGGAAGCCGACCGTGCAGATGCCGCCGGTGGTCGGGATGACCCGCCAGGCCGCCACGCGCGTGCTGGAGGGCGCTCCCTACAACTTCGTGGTGATCGCCAAGGAGACCGAGGCCGACGACCCGCAGGGCCAGATCGTCGAGACCGCTCCCAAGGCCGGCAAGGATCTGACCGAGGGCGCGACCGTGACCATCTATTACAGTGACGGCCCCGAGCAGGTGCCCAACGTGGTCGGCAAGTCCGAGGACGTCGCGCGCCAGCTGATCGAGGCGGCCGGCTTCACCGTCAAGGTGATCTATGACGACAGCCCGACCGACCAGGCGACCGGCACCGTCCTCGAGCAGAACCCGCCCGCGGACGCGCCGGCCCAGCAGAAGAGCCAGGTGGTCATCATCGTCACGACCTATGTCGCCCCGAGCGAGAGCCCCAGTCCCTCGGCGACAGACTCCGGCTCTCCCAGCGCCACACCCTCCCCCTGACCACTCGCCGAAGGGGCGCAGGGATCAGACGTCGGGCTTCTCCTGCAGAACCGAGGCGTAGTGGAGGTCGCGCAGGCCGGTGTAGGCCGGCAGCGTGATCGACGCGATCGGCGTGAGGTCCCAGCCGACGTCGATGTCGGGCTGCTCGGAGTCGCTGATATAGGTCTGGATGTAGGGGTCGGCGTCCAACGCTGCCGTCAGGGACGTCAGCTCACCGACGCCGACGATGACGTAGGGCTCGCCGTAGGGGATGCCATCGAGCTGGACGGCGTTGCCCTCACACTTGATGCCGGTGGTGGAGATGATCCGCTGGCCCTGCACGGTGATCCCGGTCGCGCCGCCCTTCCAGAGCGCGTTGACGACCGCCTGGATGTCCTGCTGGTGGACGATCATCCGCTCGATGTCCTGGGTGGAGGAGTTGATGACGTCGGCCGGAGCATCCGACAGCGTGATCTGGAGCGCCGACCCGGACACCGCGGTGAACCCCGCCTGGGGGCGCAGCGTGTCGGCCTCGGCCCGCAGGTCGCGGACGTCCTGGTTCCGGACGCCGGCGGTGAGGCGGTCCACCTCGGCCTGCAACGCCGCCGCCTGATGCTTGAGGTCGGAGACCTGCCTGCTCTCGTTGCTCACCAACGACGCCAGGTCGGTGTAGCGGCCCGGCCGCAGGTCGGTGCCCTCGCTGTTGTGGGCGCTCGCGACGAACAGCACGCCGGTCAGGACGAACGCCGTCGGCGCGGCGATGCGCCACCCGATCCACCGGCGCCGCGCCACCCGGCGCGGAGCATGCGCACCGGTGCGAGGGCTGGGCTCGGTTCCGACGGTCACGACGACTAAGGTAGCCCGGGGTCCGGTGAATCCGGCCTTCGACCAAGCACCTCGAGGAGCATCCGTGTCCAAGCCCAAGGCCAGGCGCCAGGAATTCGTCGACCCCGAGACGGGGCCGGTCTTCTCCGCACGCTTCGTGGCGACACTGGTGCTCGCCGTCGTCGGCATCGCGTGGATCGTCTTCTACTACGCCGTGGTGCGCGTCGACCCGATCAAGGGCGGCAAGCCCGGCGGCCCGGGCTTCATGGCCGACTGGGGCAACTGGAACTACCTGATCGGGTTCGGCCTGCTGTTCCTCGGCCTGGCCATCGCCGCCCATCCGTCCACCCCGCTGGGGCGCGGCCAGGGCATCGTCGTCGGCATGCTCGGCTGCTTCATCCTGGGCCTGCTGTGGATCGTGACGTTCTATGTCGTCAGCAACAACATCACCTCGATCCCGGTGATGAACGACCTCGGCCAGAAGAACCTCTTCGTCGGCATCGTGATGATGGGCATCGGCTTCATCTACGCCACGAAGTGGGAGTGACCCGCGTCGGAGTGACCCCGCCGACGCCGCTCGTCCACAGCTGTGGACGAACCCGGGGATAACTACACCGGTGTAGTTCTCCACAGCCCGTTCCACAGCTTGTGGACTTCGTTGACCTACGCGAGTACGGCGAGCAGGGCCCCGATGACGACGGTGACGAGTCCCAGACCTGCCACCTGCCACTGCGCGCGCTTCTCGCGGGGGGCGTAGACGAGGACGAACGCCGTCGCGAGCCCGGCGAGGAACCCGCCCAGGTGGCCCTCCCAGGAGATGAAGCTCGCGCCGGCGATCGAGATGAACCCGTTGATGACGAGGAGCTGGACGACGCCGCTCACGTTGCCGCGCACCTTGATGGCCACGACCAGGTGAGCAGCGAGCAGGCCGAAGATGGCCCCCGACGCCCCGAGCGCCCCGCGACCGGTGACGAGGACCAACACCGAGCCGCCGAGGGCGGACAGCAGATAGAGCGCGAGATAGCGCCAGCGACCCAGCATCGCCTCCAGGGCTGGCCCCATGAAGAACAGCGCGAACATGTTCATCGCGATGTGCCAGATCTGGACGTGGGCGAACGCCGAGGTCAGCGCCTGCCACACCGCCCCGTCGGTGAAACCGGGATACCAGTCGCCATTGACTGCCGAGCAGGCTGCGCCTGCGTGGATCCCGGGACGGTACTGGGTCCGTTCGGGGTTGGCGTAGCAGATACCGCGGTTGCTCAGCGCCAGGATGTCGACCAGCCAGCTCCGGCTGCCACCCGTCGAGGTGATCGCCACCCAGACCGCCACGTTGATGCCGATCAGGATGTTGGTGACCATTCCCGGCGTGCGCACCACCGATCCGCCGTACGGAGTCCGCGCCTGCCGGGTCTGCTTGCGGCCCTCGGCAACACACGAGGGGCACTGGAACCCGACGGCGGCGTCGTTCATGCAGTCGGGACAGATCGGGCGACCGCAGCGCTGGCAGCTGACATAGGTCTCCCGGTCGGGGTGCCGATAGCAGGTCGGCACCCCGCTCCCGGTCGGGGGCGTGACGGGTTGGGTCATGCGCGCTGGCGGTCCGGGCGCCGGTCAGTCGCGGGTGATCTCGACGGACTCGATGACCACGGCGTCGACCGGGCGGTCCATCGGGCCGGTGGGCGCCGTGGCGATCGCGTCGACGACGTCGCGAGACGTCTGGTCAGCGACCTCACCGAAGATCGTGTGCTTGAAGTTGAGCCACGTGGTCGGCGCGACGGTGATGAAGAACTGGGAGCCGTTGGTGCCGGGGCCGGCGTTGGCCATCGCGAGCAGGTAGGGCTTGTCGAAGACCAGCTCGGGGTGGGGCTCGTCCTTGAAGGTGTAGCCGGGGCCGCCGGTGCCGGTGCCGAGCGGGCAGCCGCCCTGGAGCATGAAGCCGTCGATGACGCGGTGGAAGCCCAGGCCGTCGTAGTAGCGGACGCCGGAGCGGCCGGCGTCGTCCTTGTAGTCCTTGGTCCCCTCCGCGAGGCCGACGAAGTTGTCGACCGTCATGGGTGCGTGGTTGGGGAACAGGTTGAGGACGATGTCACCCCGGTTGGTGTGCAGGGTGGCCTTCAGGTCGGACATGTCTGCCTCTCACGTGGATGGTGCAACTGGCTGACATCTTCCCATGGTCGGCAAGCCACCATCCTCCGCGTAGAGTCGACGCATGGCCCTGCGCAACAACAAGTCCCTGCTCGAACAGTCGCTGGAGAGCGCCAAGGCGATGGTCCCCACCGTCGAGGCCGTGGTCGAGGCCGTCGTCGACGCCGCCAAGGACGGTTTCGAGTCAGCCAAGGACGTCGTCGAGAACGCCTCCGAGAAGGCCGCATCGGGCGCCAAGGGCGCCGCCGACGCGGTCTCCACCAAGGTCGTCGAGGTGGCCCCGGTGGCCGAGAAGCTGCCGATGGTGGAGGCCAGGTCCCACAAGGGTCGCGGCCGGTTCAAGAAGCTGCTCTTCCTCGGTGCCCTGGCGGCCGTCGTCGCCGTCGCGGTCAAGAAGCTGCGTGGCGACAGCGCCGCCGACAACTGGCAGTCGGCCTATGTGCCGACCCCGCCTCCGGCCACCAAGCCGGCTGCCCCCGCCGAGCCGCCGGTCGACGACGAGGCGGGCGCCGGGCCCGACGAGGCCGCGGCCGACGGGGCCGCGGAGCCCCACGAGCCGACCAGCCCCGACGCCCCGGCTGAGGTCGTCGAGGTCGACGAGGCGGGTGCTCACAAGGGTGAGCCGGGCGACGAGGACGCCAAGCCCGAATAGGCTCACCGCCGGTTGGTCACGGCGCCGCTGGCCCACGCCGTACGGCGCCGCGGGGTCACGGCCGGCTGACGTCCTCGGGGCGGTTCTCCTCGACCCACGCATCGATGCGCGCCCACCAGTCGAAGAGCCAGTCGATGCGCGCCTCGCGATCCGCGGGGATCTCGGCGCGGGGCACCGTCCACCAGCGCATGATGATCTGCTTGTCCATCGGCAGCTCGCGCCATAGGTCGCCGACGGTGCGCAGGTGGTCGAGCCCCGTGTGGGCGACCAGGGCGACATCGGCGTCGGGGGCGGCATCCAGGGCCGCGAGGAACCCGCCCGGTCGGGGGGCGAGCACGTTGGTCATGGCCTCGGCGCGGGTCGCCATCTTTTCCAGGCCGAGCTGCTTGAGCTTGGCGATCGCGCGGTCGCGCCGCTCCGGGGTGAAGTTGCCGCCCTCGGGGAAGATCACGAAGGCGTCGTTGTTGTCGAGCCCGGCAGCGAGGCTGCGGATCTGGCTCTCGACGTCCTCCCCGGCCTTGGGGTTGGGTGAGATGAAGCGCGCGGGGATCCGGTTGAGGATCACGTCGATGGCGGGGTCCCAGGCCATCGTGTTCTTGAGGACGACGCGCGGCTCCCGCTGATAGTCGTGCATGAGCGCGTTGATCAAGGTGAACGAGTCACCCGGGCCAGCGTGACGCGAGCAGACCAGCAGCGGACGCCCCGGGTGGGCGTCCGGGCTCGGCCCGGTCGTGGTGATGCTGACGTTGAGGGTCCGCTCGCCCTCGTGGAACAACAGCCACAGCAGGCCCTGGACGAGGTCATAGTGGATGCCCTCGAAGTAGGGCGTGCGGATCCACCGCCCGAAGCCCGAGGCCAGCCACAGCCCGAAGAGGACGACGAGCAGCACGCTCTCGGCGGTCGCATAGACGATGACCATCCAGAGCAGCCGCAACGGCCGCCACTTGCCGGGGATCTTGGGCGAGAGCGCGGCAGCGACGAGCAGCAGGATCGGCGACGAGAGCCACGCGAGCATCGTCAGCCACACCACGAACGGCGCCAGCACGACGCGGCGGAGCAGGCCGGCCATCAGGCACCCTCCCGTCGCTCGCCGGTGTCGTCCGGGTCGGGGAGCACCCACGAGTCGAGGTAGTCCAGGCAGGCGGCATAGGTCGCGTCGATGCGCCGCTGCACCGTGGAGAAGTCGCGGTAGGCGAAGACCGAGTCGTCCTTGCTCGACGTCCCCGCGGCGGGCAGGACGTGGGCCTCGATCCCCACGGGAAGCTCTGACATCTCGCGCGCGAACCGGTGGCGCCGGGCGATCTCGAAGGAGACCCGGGCGACCTCCCACGGCGTCTTGGGCGCCGTCAGCGGCCGGTCGATGCGCCCCACCTGGAGCACGAAGATCCGGGTGGCGCCCAGCTGGGCGGCGCGTCCCACGGGGATCGAGTTGACGATGCCGCCGTCGAGGTAGTGCTCGTCGCCGACCTGGGCCGGTGGCAGCAGGCCCGGCACGGCGGCGCTGGCGATCACGGCGTCGACCACGGGGCCACGGGTGAACCAGTGCTCCGCGGCCCGCTCGATGCTGGCTGCGCACACCTGGAAGGTGACCGGCAGCTGCTCGAAGGTGATGTCGTCGAGCTCGGCGCGCAGCCGGTCCTTGAGCGGCTCGGCGGAATAGATGTGGGTGCGGCTGCTCATCGCACGCCGTACGGCGGCCAGCGGCCGGTCGCCATAGACGTCGCCGGTCTCACCGGCCGCGTGCCACAGGTCGGTCAACCGGCCGATGACGGCGAGGCTGGGGTCGCTGGCCACCATCGCGCCGTTCAGCGCCCCGACGCTCGTGCCGAGGACGAGATCGGGGACGATGTCGCGCTCGAGCAACGCCCGGAGCATGCCGACCTCGACGGCGCCGAGCACACCGCCGCCGCCCAGCACGAAGGCCGTGGTCGGCGTGCGGGCGTCGGTCATGCGCTCATGATGGCAGGCCCC
>JAGQUE010000194.1 GCA_020438665.1 Nocardioidaceae bacterium
TCGGCGGGGACCCCCTCGGCACCCAGGGGCTCGTCCGCAGCCTGGTCGGGGCCTGGCCCCTGCTCGTCCTCATGGGGTCCGTCGAGATGCGCCATGCCCCGGGGGTACCCGCATCTCCGCTCGCCCATACCGCCCGGACCCACCTCCCCGAGTCGTCACAGGGTGTGACGACTCGGCGGAGGTTCAGAGGTCGTTGCCGGCGTAGGACTGGTTGAAGCTCTTGTTGGTGAGGGGGAAGTCCGGGACGATCGTGTCCCGCAGCGACACGGGCAGGGCGGGCCAGTTGAAGAACGACGGGTCGACGACCTTGCACCGGCTGACGATGCCGTCCCGCACCTCGACGCGGTGGACCAGGGTGCCGCGCCAGGCCTCCACGACGCCGAGGCCAGCGCCCGAGCCGGCACCGAGGAGCCCGACCGGGGGGTCGCCGGCCGCTCCCGTGCCAGCGGCGGCGCTGGTGAGCTCGGCGATCAGGGCGGCCGACTGCTGGGCCTCCCGGGCACGCACCAGGAACCGAGCCATCACGTCGCCCGTCGTCTCGACCACCGGCACGAAGCCCGGTCCCAGGTCGTGGAACGGGTGGTCGCGGCGGGCGTCGATGTCGACGCCGCTCGCTCGGGCGACGTAGCCGAGAGTGCCCATTGTGCGCGCCTGGTGCTCGGGGAGGACCGAGGTGGCGGTTAGGCGGTCGACCACGACGTGGTTGCCCAGGGCGACGGCGACGATCTCCGCCAGCTCGGCGGCGGCCGAGGTGACGAGGTCCAGGTCGGGCAGCTGGAGCAGACTCGTTGAGCCGATGCCGATGGCACCGCGCAGCAACCGGTGGCCGGTGACCGCCTTGTGGTGTCGCAACAGCCGCTCGCGCAGCGCCTGGGTGTGTGCGTTGACGATGCCGTAGCCCACGTCGTTGACGATGGCGCCGAGATCTGCGACGTGGTTGTGCAGCCGCTCCAGCTCGAGCAGCAGCGCCCGCAGCGCCGCATCGGCCGCCCCGGTCGGGACACCGAGGGCCTGTTCCACGGCCATGACATAGGCGAGCGCGTGGCCGACCGCCGTGTCGCCGCTGATGCGTTCGGCCAGCTCGATCCCGGCCTCGGGCGCCCGGCCCTCGAAGAGCTTCTCGACCCCCCGGTGGACGAACCACAACCGGGCCTTCATCCGCACGATCGTCTCCCCCACGACAGAGAACCGGAAGTGACCCGGCTCGATGAGGCCGGCGTGGACCGGGCCGACGGGGATCTCATAGACGCCGTCGCCGCCGACCTCGACGAACGGGAACGAGCCGGTGTCGGCCTCGAAGACCGGGTGGGGGGTCGCGTCGCGCCGCATCGGGTAGTAGCCGGTCGGCCAGTGACCGTGCCGGATCAGCCGCCGGGCGAGCGGGTGCCCGATCGGTGTCACGCCGTAGAGGTCGCGCACCTCGCGCTCGAAGCGCCCCGCGGCATAGGACAGGTCGGCCATGGTCGGGACGCCCCCGGCCTCGTCGGGCACGGTGATCGCGAGCTCGTGCGGCGCCTCGCCCGGGACCAGGAACGTGTGGACGATCCGGATTCCGTCGTCGTCGTGGTGGCCGGCCACCAGGGCGAGCCGGGCGCCGCGGTCGAGCAGGGCACCCGCCTCGGCGCGCAGGGCCTCCGTGGTCACGGTGCGCGGCTCGGGCAGCGGGATCGGATGCGTCATGCCGCACCCCCGAGTACGGCGGCGGCGGCCGCCAACACATCATGGAGCGGCCAGACCAACGCTCCGAGAAGGGCCACGACCGCGAGGGCCACCCCGGTGACCAGCCGCTGCCCCCGGCTGGACGGGTCGGCCGCGACCACGAGCGGGTCGGCCAGGTCGGGCGTGGTGTGCCGGGTCAGCGTCATCGACAGCGTGTGGCGGGCCATCGCGGCGAAGACCAGGAACAGCAGGGCGACCATGGCCCCGGCGACGAGGGGCAGGCCGCGCTGGAAGCCGGCGACGACGATGGCCGCCTCGGTCAGGAACAGCCCGAAGGGTGGGAAGCCCAGGAGAGCACTGGTCCCGGCGAGCCAGGGGCGCGCGAGGCTCGGGTGGGTGTCGAGCAGCGAGTGCACCGTGGCGATCTCGTGGGTCCCGGTCGCCCGCAGGAGCCGGCCGGACACCACGAACAGGCTGGCCTTGGCCAGCCCGTGACCGAGGATGTGCAGCAGCACGGCCGCTGTGGCGAGCGGGCCGCCGATCGCGGCGCCGAGGGCGACGATGCCCATGTGCTCGATGCTCGAGTAGGCCAGCAGCCGCTTGTAGTTGCGCTGGGTCAGCATCAGCGCTGCCGCGGCCGCCAGCGACAGCAGGCCGGCGACCACCAACAGGGTGCGCATGAGGTCCGGCCCGAGCAGGTGGTCACTGATCGTCTTGACCCGGAGGATGCCGGAGAAGGCGACCGAGAGCAGCACTCCCGACATCAGCCCGGAGACCTGCGCCGGCGCCTGGCTGTGGGCGTCGGGGAGCCAGCTGTGCATCGGGGCGAGCCCTGCCTTGGTCGCGAGGCCCAGCGCCGTGAGTGCGAGCCCGACGCGGGCCGTGTCGACCGCGAGCGCGTCGCTGGTCGACAGGGTCGCCCACGACAGCGTCTCCGCATCGCCGCTCGAGGCATAGAGGAGGACCAGGCCGAGGAAGGCGATGGCGACGCCGACCGACCCGAGGACGACATACTTCCAGGCGGCTTCGAGCGCCGCCCGCCCTCCGCCATAGGCGACCAGGAACGCGGTCGCGATCGTGGTGGCCTCGACGGCGACCCAGAGCACACCCAGGTTGTCCGCGAGCACGGCGAGCGTCATCGCCGCCAGGAAGAGGCTCATCAACGCGGAGAAGCGGCCGTCGACCCGTTCGTTGCTGGCCCCCCACGTGGCGACCACGGCGACGGCGCCGACGACCGTGAGCATGAAGGTCGTGAGGGCGTCGACCCGCAGCAGCCCACCCGCCGCCGTGGCGACCGCCGACGAGGTGGCCGGCAGCACGACCATGGTGCCCAGGCCGACGACGAGGACGAGGGCCGCGGTGATGGCCGGGACCTGCCCGACCCACGGGTCGTGACGACGCAGCAGGGCCACGACCGCCAGGGCGACGGGGACGACGAGCACCGAGCAGACGAGGATTGTCATCAGTCCCTCAGCTCCGTGAGGTCGCTCAGGTCCGTCGTGTGGAAGGTCGACCGGATGCGGAGCGCGAGGATGACCAGGATGGTGACGACGAGCAGCACGTCGGCCATCACGCCCAGCTCGACGATGGCGGGCAGCCCGCCCGCGGTGAGCAGCGCGGTGGTGCTGATCCCGTTGTCGACGGTCACGAAGCCGACGATCTGGCCCATCGCCTGCCTGCGGGTGGCGAGAACCAGGAAGCCGATCAGCACGACGGCGATCCCGATGGGGACCGCGGACCCGAGGTCAGTGCCCTGGGTCGACTGGATGGGGCGGGTCACCAGGTAGGCGACCGTGGTCAGCAGCGCGGCGAGCAGCATCCCCGAGGTGGGGTTCACCAAGGGGGCGCTCTCCTGGTCGACCGCGATGCGGTCGGCGCCCCACCGGATCAGGACGGGGATGGCGACCGCCTTGACGGCGGTGAGGACGAGCGCGATCAGCAGCAGCTCGAGGGTGCCCTCCTGACCGGCGATGACCAGCGCGAGTCCACCGAGGCAGCCGCCTTGGACGGCCAGCACGACCACGGAGCCGGAGATCGACCGTCGCCACAGGAGCAGGACGGAGGTGAGCAGCAGGCCACCCGTGGCGGCGGCCAGCAGCTGGCTCAGGAACACCGAGCTCGACACCGGGTTCACGACGTCCTCCTCACAGGCTCAGATAGGACGCGGTCACGGACAGGAAGGCGAGCACGAACGAGGCCGCGAGGAGCTCCGGGACCCGGAAGAGCCGCACCTTGGCGAGGAACACCTCGCCGGCGGCGAGCAGGCCGGCCACCACGGTCACCTTCACCGCGAGGACGACGGCTCCGACGACGAACGCGCCCGGGTGCGCCGTCGATGCGACCCCCCACGGCACGGCGAGGTTGCTGACCAGCCCGAGCAGTCCGACCAGCCGCAGCCAGGACGACAGCTCGATCCAGCCGAGGTCGCGGCCCGAGACCTCGAGCACCATGGCTTCGTGGATCATCGTGAGCTCCAGGTGGGTGCTCGGGTTGTCCACGGGCAGACGTCCGGTCTCGGCGATGACGACGACCGCCAGGGCCACCAGGGCCAGGGCGCTGGCGGGGCTGATGATCGTGCCGGGCGCGTCGATGCGGGCCTGCATGATCGTCGAGAGGGTGGACGCGCCGACGGGGATCGACAGCGCATAGACGGCGACCAGGACGGTCGGCTCGACCAGCGCGGCGACCATCATGTGTCGGCTCGAGCCCATGCCGCCGAAGGCCGAGCCCGCGTCGAGGCCGAGGAGCGCGATCGCGACCGATCCGAGCAGCAGCACCGAGACGACGACGAACAGGTCGTCGGGTACGGCGGGCAGGCTGACCGTGCTGACCAGCGGGAGCAGGGCGATGAGCAGGACGCCTGCAGCCATCAGCACCGGAGGCATGGCGGCGCCGAACAGCGTGCCCTCGGAGGTCAGCGGCGCCTTCCGAGCCAGCTTGCGCAGGTCGCGGTAGGGCTGCCAGACCCCGGCCCCGACCCGGCCCTCCATCCGGGACCGCACCTGTCTCATGACCCCCACGACGAAGGGCGCCATGGCGGTCACCACCAGGGTCTGCAGCGAGATGGCAAGGAGGGCGGCGGTCGTCGAGGTCATCGCAGCACCCCGACCAGGACGGCGACGAGGGCCGCGAACGAGAAGGCGACGTAGCGGTGGATGCTGCCGTTCTGGATGGTGCGCGCGGCGTCGCCGAGCGCCCTGAGCAGCCGCACGACGGGCCGGTAGAGGCGGTCCTCGACCACGTCGCTGACCCGCTGGTTGAACGACATCGCCTCGATGGCGTGGGCAGAGTCCCCGGCCTGCGTCACCTGGACGTCACGAGTCGGTGCGAGCGCGTCACCGAAGATCCGCACGAGCGGTTCGGCGTACGACGTCGCGGTGTACTGCATCCGCGGGCTGGTGCGGACCCCACCGCAGCCCCAGCCGAGCTCGACGTGCACGCGCGGCACCCGCATCGCGAGCAGCACGACGACGACCACGATCGGCAGGGAGAGGACGACGCCCAGCAGCATGAGGGCGATGGGGTCGAGGGAGGCATCCACGGTCGGGAGGGAGAGCCCGGCGACGCCATGGGAGGCCAGCGCCCCAGGGATGATCCGGTCGACGACGCCGGCCGTGGCGCCGGGGGCGGCGCCGAGGCCGAGGACCGCGGCGGCCATGGCGAGCAGCGCCACCCGCATCGACGCCGGCCCCTCGTGGGCGGTCTGGGCGCCGGCGCTGCGAGGCCGGGCGAGCGTCGCGATGCCGAACGCCTTGGTGAACGTCAGCAGGGCCAGGCCCGCGGTCAGCGCGACGACACCCATGACGGCGGGGAGCAGGGCCGTGGTCAGCCGGTCGGTGCGGGCGTCGGCGTGGATGAGCGACTGGAGCAGGACCCACTCGGCGATGAAGCCGCCGGTGACAGGGAGTGCCGCCGCGCCCAGCGCCCCGATCCCGAAGGCGATCGTGGTGATCGGCATCTGGCGAGCCAGGCCCCCGAGGCGGTCCAGGTCACGCTCGCCCGTGGCGTGCAGGATCGAGCCGGCGGCGAGGAAGAGGACGGCCTTGAAGGCCGCGTGGCTGATGGTGAGGAGCAGGGCCGCCGACATCGCCGTCGAGGCGACCCCGCCGGCGGAGTCCTTGGTGAGCTGGGCCAAGCCGACGGCGGCGAGGATCAGGCCGACGTTCTCGGTCGTGGAGTAGGCGAGCAGCCGCTTGAGGTCACTCGCGACGGCCGCGTGGAGGATGCCATAGACCGCGCTCGGCAGAGCCAGGGCCAGCAGGAGCAGCGCCCACCAGGTGGGGCCGTCGGGCAGCAACAGGGTCGTGGTCACGATGATGCCGAAGACGCCCATCTTGACCATCACGGCGCTCATCAGCGCCGACACGTGGGAGGGCGCCTCGGGGTGCGCGCGCGGCAGCCAGACGTGGAGCGGCACGACGCCGGCCTTGGCGCCGAAGCCGAGCACGAGCAGGACGAACGCGACGCTGGCGTTGGTTCCGCCGGGGTGGGCGGCGGCCATCGCGGAGAACTGCACGCCACCGGCGCGCTGGGCCAGGATGCCGAAGCCTGCGGCGATGAGCAGGAAGCTGAGGTGGGTCATCACGGCGTACCAGAGCCCGGCCTGCCGCACCGTCGCCCTCAGCCGATGCTCGGCGAGGACGAGCACGGTGGACCCGACGGCCATCACCTCCCAGGCGAGCAGGAACGTGAAGACGTCGGCGGCCAGCGGCACGAGCTGGAGGCCGAGCACGAAGACGGCGTACGCCGACCAGGCCGTCCGGGTGGCGGCCGGACCGCGGGCGTAGCCGATGCCATAGAGGGAGGCGACGACCGCCACGCAGCCGGCGAGCAGGGTGAACAGCCCCCCGAGTGGCGTCGCCCAGACCCCGAGCGGGAGCCCGGGCACGGCGGTGTCGACGCCGAGTGCGTCACCAGCCCCGGTCAGGGCTGCGACACCGGTGACGCACCCCGCGACCCCCAGGCCCGCCGTGCTGAGACCGACGGCGAGGTTGCGCCGTCGGTCATCCGCCACCACGGCGGCGAGGACTGCGATCAGGGCAAGACCGAGCTGGGCCCACAGGGCCCCTTGGAAGGAGGTCATCGGCCGGTCACGGACCTGAGCGCGGCGATGATGACGTCCGGTTCGGGAGGGCAGCCGGGCACCCGGACGTCGACGTCGACGACGTCCTCGGCGGCGCCGCGGACCCCGGTACCGCCGCGGAAGCTGCCGCAGTCGACCGCGCAGTCGCCCACCGCGATGACGCGTCGCGGCTGGGGCGTGGCCGCCACCGTGCGCCGCAGCGGCTCGGCCATGTTGTGGGTGACGACGCCGGTCACGAGCACGATGTCGGCGTGCCGGGGCGAGGCGACGAGGCGGGCGCCATAGCGCTCGGCGTCATAGACGGGGCCGAAGCAGGCGCCGACCTCGATCTCGCAGCCGTTGCAGGAGCCGGCGTCGACGTGGCGGACCTGCACGCTGCCGCCGAAGACGGCCGCGTCAGGCGCGGCGTCGGGCCGGTCGGGAGCAGGGTCGGCGAGACGGCCCAGCCGCAGGATGCGACGCGCGAGCCGAGCGGGGTTCATCGGGAACCACCGGACGGGGCACCTTCGTGCTCCTGACCCTGGTCGGCGAGCTCGCGCAGCAGCCGGCGCGCGGCGGCGAGCATCTCGACCACCTCCGCGCCGACGAGGCTGTAGACGACCTGACCGCCGGTGCGCTGCTGACGCACCAGACCGGTGCGCCGCAGCACGGCGAGGTGCTGGGACAGCCCCGCCTGCTCCACCTCGATGTGTCCGAGCAGCTCGTGGACGGCGTGGGGGCGCTCGCAGAGCAGCTCGAGCACGCGGATGCGGACGGGGTGGCCGAGCGACTTGAAGAGCTCGGCCTTGCGCTCATAGATCGGCGCCCCGCTGACTGACATTCGCACTTGCGAAGATTCGCATATCGAGGTTGTCCGGTCAAACGCTGGCCCGCAGGTCGCTGGTCGCGGGCCGTGGGTCCCAGCGGTACGTGCCGCGTCAGTCGATGGAGGCGGGCGCCTCGCGCTGGTAGTAGGTGGCGTCCTTGCGGAAGATCTCGTCGTCCGGTCCGGCACCTGGCTCGACCCACAGGTGCAAGTCGCGGTGGCGCAGGAACCGGTCGGGGAAGTTCACCGACTGGAACGACATGCCCTCGGGGTCGGCCAGCCCGGGCACGATCCGGAACGCCGAGTCCCGCAGGAACAGCTCGATGTCGCCCTCGCGCCCCTGGAGGAAAACCCGGAAGTCGGAGTGCCGGAAGCAGAACATCGGGAAGTTGACCGACCGGAGCGCGAAGGTGCCGTCGCGACGGTCGTCCAGGCGCCAGGCGAAGTCGTCGTCGGGGACGCCATTGCCCTTCTGAGCGAGCTCACCCATGAACTCCGAGTGCCGGATGAACCACCCGGGCATGTTGTGGGACTCGAAGTTCAGCTTGGCGGCCATAGCCGTATTCCAGCGGAGTCGGGACCCGCTTGTCACTCTCAGCGGGCCGGAGAGCGAGTGAAGGTTCTCACCTGCCGCTAGGCCGCCACGCCAAGGAGGCCCGTCGGCCGAGGCGGGCGGCCAGGTCGGCGAAGGAGATGCCGAAGGTCTCGCGGACCACGGCGCCGCCGGGACCGAGGTCGACGACGGCGAGGTCGGTGTAGAGGCGGTCGACGCAGCCGACACCCGTCAGCGGGAAGGTGCACGCATCGACGAGCTTGGCCGAGCCGTCCTTCGCGAACAGCGTCATCATCACGAAGATCTGCTTGGCCCCGATCGCCAGGTCCATCGCACCCCCGACCGCCGGGATGGCGTCCGCAGCACCGGTGTGCCAGTTGGCCAGGTCCCCGGTGACGGACACCTGGAAGGCACCGAGCACGCACACGTCGAGGTGGCCGCCGCGCATCATCGCGAACGAGTCGGCGTGGTGGAAGTACGCCGCCCCAGCCAGCTCGGTGACCGGCTGCTTGCCGGCGTTCGTCAGGTCAAGGTCGACGTCGTCCCCCACCGCGGCAGGCCCCATGCCCAGCATGCCGTTCTCGGTGTGCAGGACGACGCCGGCGTCGGCGGCCAGGTGGTCGGCCACGAGCGTGGGTTGGCCGATGCCGAGGTTGACATAGGAGTCGCGCGGGATGTCGCGGGCGATCAGGGCCGCGATCTCGTCGCGACCGAGCGGACCCCGGTCCAGGTGCTCCACGAGCGTGGTTGTCATGCGGCACCCCCGGTCGCGGCCGGGACCGCGACGATGCGGTCGACATAGATCCCGGGGGTGACGACCACCTCGGGGTCGATGCCTCCGGGCTCGACGACCTCGCTGACCTGGACGACGGTGGTGGTGGCCGCGGTCGCCATCACCGGCCCGAAGTTGCGGGCGGTCTTGCGAAAGACCAGGTTGCCCATCCGGTCGGCGACGTGGGCCTTGATGAGCGCCACGTCGCCCTTGATCGGGTGCTCGAGGACATAGGCACGCCCGTCGATCACCCGGGTCTCCTTGCCCTCCGCGAGCGGCGTGCCCACACCGGTCGGACAGAAGAACGCGCCGATCCCGGCCCCGGCCGCTCGCAGTCGCTCCGCGAGGTTGCCCTGGGGCACCACCTCGAGCTCGATCCGGCCGGCGAGGTAGAGCCCGTCGAAGACCCACGAGTCCGGCTGTCGCGGGAAGGAGCAGATGACCTTGCGGACCCGACCCTTGGCGAGCAGGGCGGCGAGCCCGGTATCGCCGTTGCCGGCGTTGTTGGAGACCACGGTCAGGTCGGAGGCGCCCTGCCGGATCAGGGCGTCGATGAGGTCGACCGGCATGCCGGCCATGCCGAAGCCACCGACCAGGACCGTCGAGCCGTCGTCGATCCCGGCAACCGCCTCGTCGACGGAGTCGCACACGGTCGTCATGACTGGCCGTCCGTCACGTTCTCGAGGACGACCGCGAGTCCCTGGCCGACGCCGATGCAGATCGCGGCCACGCCCCAGCGCTCGCCGGAGTCGCGGAGGCGGGCGGCGAGCGTGCCGAGGATCCGGCCACCGGAGGCGCCCAGCGGGTGCCCGATGGAGATCGCGCCCCCGCGGGCGTTGACGATCTCGGGGTCGATGCCCCAGGCATCGATGCAGGCGAGCGACTGGACGGCGAACGCCTCGTTGAGCTCGACCTCGCCCACGTCGCCCCAGCCGATCCCAGCGCGCGCCAGCGCCCGGTCGGCGGCCTCGACGGGTGCGATGCCGAAGCGTTGCGGCTCGACCGCGGCGGCGCCGCGGCCGGCGATCCGGGCGAGCGGCGCGAGCCCGATCAGCTCCACCGCCGACTCCGACCCGAGCAGCACCGCCGACGCACCGTCGTTGAGTGGGGAGGCGTTGCCAGCCGTGATGGTCCCGTCCGGCCGGAACGACGGCACGAGCCCGGCCAGTGCCTCCGGCGTGCTCCCGTCGCGGATGCTCTCGTCGCGGGCCAGGTCGACCCCGAGCACCGGCACGACGAGGTCGTCATAGAACCCCTCGGCCCACGCCGCGGCCGAGCGGGCGTGGGACTGGGCGGCGAACGCGTCCTGGCGTTCCCGCGAGATCCCGAGCTCGTCGGCCAGCTGCTCGTTGGACTCCCCGAGGGAGACGGTCCACTCGCGCGGCATCCGGGCGTTGACCAGCCGCCAGCCGAGCGTCGTGGACACCGCGGTCACGTCGCCGGCCGGGAAGCCGTGCGCCGGCTTGGGCAGCACCCACGGCGCCCGGGTCATCGACTCGACCCCACCGGCCACGGCGACCTCGGCGTCCCCGGTCTCCAGCAGTCGACTGACGGTCATGGCGGCATCGAGGGACGACCCGCACAGCCGGTTGACCGTCGAGGCCGTCACGCTGACCGGCAGCCCGGCCAGCAGCACGGCCATCCGGCCGACGTTGCGATTGTCCTCACCCGCACCGTTGGCGTTGCCCCAGACCACGTCACCGATCGCGGCGGGGTCGAGATCGGGGGCCCTGGCCAGCACCCCCTGCAGGGCGGTGGCCGCCAGGTCGTCGGGGCGTACGCCGGCGAGCGCGCCGCCGAACCGGCCGAACGGTGTACGCACGGCCGCATAGACGAAGGCGCCAGGAGATCCCATGGCGAAGACGCTACGACCTGCCGTCGCCCGGTGTGACCGACAGAGCACGGCGGACTGCTGCGGGGCCGACGGCTCAGGTCTAGCGTGACGAGAAGGCGGGCCGCCGGCCGCGCCATCACTGCGGTGCCGACGACCCTGCCTCTTCACCCACAGGAGGCAGCGCAATGCACTCGTCGGCGGCTGATTTCATGGCGTGGGTCGAGACCCGATCCCCCGGAGAGGCTGAGTTCCACCAAGCGGTCGCGGAGGTGATCACCTCGGTATGGCCCGTCCTCGAACGCAGGCCGGAGTATGCCGAGGCGCGCATCCTCCACCGCCTCGTCGAGCCCGAGCGGGCGATGTCCTTCCGGGTGCCGTGGGTGGACGACCACGGGAACGTCCAGGTCAACCGCGGCTACCGCGTCGAGCTGAGCAGCGCCATCGGCCCCTACAAGGGCGGGCTGCGGTTCCACCCGACCGTCAACCTCGGGCTGCTCAAGTTCCTCGCCTTCGAGCAGGCCTTCAAGAACGCCCTCACGACGCTACCGATGGGCGCCGGCAAGGGCGGCTCGGACTTCGACCCCAAGGGCCGCAGCGACGGGGAGGTGATGCGCTTCTGTCAGTCGTTCATGAGCGAGCTGTTCCGTCACATCGGCGCCCACACCGACGTCCCGGCGGGTGACATCGGCGTCGGCGGCCGCGAGA
>JAGQUE010000195.1 GCA_020438665.1 Nocardioidaceae bacterium
ATGTCCCAGTTCTGGCAGAACTTGCAACCCAGGTTGCAGCCCGCCGTCCCGAAGGAGAGCACGCTGCTGCCGGGATAGAAGTGGTGGAGCGGCTTCTTCTCGATCGGGTCGACACAGAACCCCGACGACCGGCCATAGGTCGTCAGGTTGAGGTGGTCGCCGTCGCGTTGCCGCACGAAGCAGAAGCCGCGCTGTCCGTCACGCAGGCGACACTCGCGCGGGCACAGGTCGCACTGGAGCCGGCCGTCCTCGAGCGCGTGCCAGTAGCGCGCCCGGTGGGCCGACTCGCCCGCCGGCGGGGCCACCGGCTGGGGCGGCACCAGGTCGTGGACACAGGACTCGTGGGTGTGCTGCGTGTCGATGGTGGTCATCGCTCCTCCTCCGAGAAGAGGTCCACGGTGTAGCGGGAGAGACGGATCTCCTCGCTCCAGAATGCCCCGGGAACCCCGAGCTTGAGACGTAGATGGGTCAAGAAGTCCGCTGGACCAGCCACCTTGTCCCACACCTGGGGCAGGAAGGTCGCCCGGCGGCCGCCGTACTCCAGCACGACGCCGTCGACGCCCGGGCGCAGCGCGGCGATCGCCTCGGCCTCGTCGGCGGCCGAGACGGGGCGCAGCGCCGACAGCACGGAGACCTCGATCACGACGACCGGCAGGTCGTCGCGGTCCAGAGGTGGGAACCGAGGGTCCCGGAAGGCGGCCGCACGCGCGTTGGCGCGGACGTCATCGAGCAGGGAGCGGTACGGCGTGGTGCTGCCGATGCACCCGGCGAGCTCGCCGCCGCGGGTGAGCGTCACAAAACTGGCGCGCTGCTCCTCGAGCCAGGGCGCCTGGGGGTCGACCGCGGCGCCGCCGGCGGTGGGGCCGACCCCGAGCTCGGTGGCGATCGCCTCGCGGGCCACGCGCAGGAGCGTGGTCCCGGCCCCGGCGGGGAGGACAGCGAGCAGGTCGTCGTCAGTCGGTGACGGGACGGAGGAACGCCAGCGCGGCATAACCCACCACCCTCCTGCGGTCGCCGGCGGTGTCGCCGGAGCTGCAGCGCGCGAGCAGCCGCGGGACGAGCCCGTGGCGGCGCGCGGCCAGGAGGAGCCCGTTGGCGGGCGTGGCGCCGCAGGCCTGGTCGTGGGTGAGAGGCAGGTCGAGCCTCAGCATCTGCTCGACGGTGGCCTCGTCCACGCGCTCGGCGGCATCGTAGGAGAGGTAGTGGGACAGGTCCGAGCTCACCACGATGATGGTCTCGTTGCCACCCCAGAGCGCATCGAGCACGTCGGCGACCTCGCCCGGCTCGGCACGCCCGACGGCGAGCGGGACGACCTCGGCATCGGCGAGCACCATCTGGAGGAATGGCAGGTGCACCTCCAGCGAGTGCTCGGCGGCATGGGCCTCGGGGCTGATGCCCACCTGCGGCAGCCCGTCGAGCTCGGCCTCGACGTCGGCGACCCTCACCTCGCCGAGCGGCGTCCCCAGCGTGTCCACCCCGGGCAGGACGACCCCGTCGGTCCAGACCCGGTGGGTGGGCCCGAGCAGCACCACCCGGCGGATGGTGTCGCGGCCGCGCTCCAGCGCGGCATAGCCGAGGGCGGCGGTGGACCCCGAGTAGATGTAGCCGGCGTGCGGCAACAACAGCGCCTTGGGCACTGGCAGGTCGGCCGCCAGCTCGGGACGCGCCTCGTCGAGCATGGCGGTGAGCGCCGTCATGAGCTGGTGGCGTGTTCCTGGATAGAACAACCCGGCCACGGCCGGGGGCCGAACCGTTGGCACATGTTCAGTGTCCTCCCATCTTCAACCGAATGCTTCCCCGCGTGACCTACCAGACAGACGTGTCCGACGGTCGTCCCTACCGTGAACGGGAGGTGGTCGCCGCGCCGACACGGTGTCGCGCTCCGGGCGCCACTGAGGAGGCGGGCGATGGGAGACTCACGGCGGTCGTCAGGGCAGGCCGGCAACGCGATCTATGGGCTGGGGATCTTTGGCGCCTGGGTCTATTTCTGGATGCAGGCCGGCGGCTTCTGGGAGCACGTGCTGGCCGTGCTCGAGGGCTTCGTGTGGCCGGCGTTCGTCGTCTATTACGGCCTGGAGCGCCTGATCGGCTAGTGCGTCCGCCATGCTCGGACCTCGTCGGTGGCCATCGCGACGTGCTGGGGTACTTCCCCACCGGGATCGTGTCACCGCTCCGGCCCCATCCGATCCGGCGGTGGCTCCGAATGCCCTGCAACGACGAAGGAGTGAGCCATGCCCACGATAGAGCGCAGCGTCGCTGTCCAGCAGCCGGTGGAGAAGGTCTGGGAGTTCCTGTCCGACTTCACCACGACCGAGGCCTGGGACCCCGGGACCGTCTCGTGCGAGCGCGTCAGCGGCGACGGCGGCGTCGGGACCGTCTATCGCAACGTCTCCAGGTTCATGGGGCGCGAGGTCGAGATCGAGTACACCGCCGTCGAGGTCGTCCCCGGCCGCGAGTTCCGGCTGCACGGCCGCACCGACGCGATGGAGATGGAGGACACCATCCGCTTCCACGCCGAGGGCGACCGGACCCGCGTGGACTACATCGCCCGCTTCGAGCCGCAGGGGCTGACCAAGCTGGTCACGCCCTTGATGGCGCCGTTCTTCAAGAAGCTCGGCGACGACGCGGCCGAAAGCCTGGAGCGGACGCTGAGCCGGCTCTGACGAGGCCGAGGTCAGGCCCGCGTCGCGTCAGACCCGCGTCAGACCCGCTTGGTGTCATAGGCCCACATCGCGATCTCGACGCGGTTGCGGGCGCCGAGCTTGGCGAGCAGCGAGGCGACGTGGGTCTTGACGGTGCTCAGCCCGATATAGAGCTCGGCGGCGATCTCGGCGTTGGTCCGACCCCGGGCGACCAGGAGGAGGACCTCCTCCTCGCGCTCGGTCAGTGGCTCGATCGGCTGGACCGGGGCGCGCGGCGCGGCGTCGGCGAACGCCGCGAGCAGGCGGGCCGTGACGCTCGGGGCGATCAGCGCGTCGCCGTTCGCCGCGGCGTGTACCGCCTGCACGAGCAGTTCGGGTCCGGCGTCCTTCAGGAGGAACCCGC
>JAGQUE010000017.1 GCA_020438665.1 Nocardioidaceae bacterium
TTCCTCGAGTACGCCTACTCCGTCATCTACTCCCGGGCGCTGCCCGATGCGCGCGACGGTCTCAAGCCGGTCCAGCGGCGCATCCTCTACACGATGAACGACATGGGCCTGCGCCCCGACCGCGGCCACGTCAAGAGTGCCCGGGTCGTCGGCGAGGTCATGGGCCGCCTCCACCCCCACGGTGACGGAGCCATCTATGACGCCCTGGTCCGCATGGCCGCGCCCTGGGCGATGCGGCTGCCCATGGTCGACGGCCACGGCAACTTCGGCTCCCCGGACAACGGTCCCGCCGCGATGCGCTACACCGAGTGCCGGATGGCGCCCGCGGCCGTGGCGATGACCCAGTCGATCGATGAGGACACCGTCGACTTCCGTCCCAACTACGACAGCCGCGAATACGAACCCGTCGTCCTGCCCGCCGCGATCCCCAACCTCGTCGTCAACGGCACGACCGGCATCGCGGTCGGCATGGCCACCAACATGGCGCCCCACAACCTCGTCGAGGTGGTCCAGGCGCTCAAGCACCTCATCAAGCACCCGACGGCCACCATCGACGACCTGATGCGCTTCATCCCCGGGCCGGACCTGCCGACCGGGGGCAAGATCGTGGGGCTCGACGGGGTCCGCGACGCCTACGAGACCGGCCGCGGCACGTTCCGGATGCGTGCCACGGCGCGCGTGGAGTCGCTCGGACGGCGCAAGGGCATCGTCGTGACCGAGCTGCCCTACGGCGTGGGCACCGAGAAGGTCATCGAGCGGATCAAGGTGCTGGTCCAAGGCAAGAAGCTCCAGGGCATCGCGGACCTCAAGGACCTCACCGACCTCGACAAGGGCCTGCGACTGGTCATCGAGGTCAAGAACGGCTTCAACCCGGAGGCGCTGCTCGAGCAGCTCTACAAGCAGACGCCGATGGAGGACACCTTCGGCATCAACAACGTCGCCCTGGTCGACGGCCAGCCGCGCACCCTGGGGCTCAAGGAGCTCCTCGAGGTCTTCCTGGGGCACCGGTTCTCGGTCGTACGCCGACGCACCTCCTATCGGCGCGGCAAGGCCGCCGACCGGCTGCACCTCGTCGACGGGCTGCTGATCGCGATCCTCGACATCGACGAGGTCATCCAGTTGATCCGGTCCTCCGACAACGCCGCCGCCGCCAAGGAGCGGCTGATGCAGGTCTTCGACCTCAGCGAGATCCAGGCCGACTACATCCTCGACATGCCGCTGCGCCGCCTGACCAGGTTCTCGCGTATCGAGCTGGAGAAGGAGAAGGAAGAGCTCGAACGGACCATCGAGCGGCTCGACGCGATCCTGGCCGACGACTCCTTGCTGCGCAAGGTCGTTGCCGACGAGCTCGGAGAGGTGGCCACCACGTTCGGCACCCCGCGCCGTACGGTCCTGCTCGAGTCGGCCGGCACCCAGGTCACCGCCGCCGTGCCGCTCGAGGTGGCCGACGATCCCTGCCTGGTGTTCCTGTCCTCCAGCGGACTGCTGGCCCGCAGCTCCAACGACGAGGTGCCGGGGTCGGGCGGCGGCCGCAGCCGTCACGACGTGGTGACCTCGGTCGTGAGAGCGACGGCCCGCGGCGAGGTCGGTCTGCTGACCAGCGCTGGCCGGTTGGTCAAGCTGAGCGTTCTCGAGATGCCGCAGCTCCCCGCCACCGCCAACGACCCCCACCTCGTGGGCGGCGTCCCGGTCTCCGAGCTGGTCGCCCTGAGCGGCGGCGAGCGGCCGCTGGCGCTGACGACGCTGCGCACCGACGGACCCGGGCTCGCCCTGGGCACCAAACACGGCGTGGTCAAGCGGGTCAACCCCGAGGTGCTGACCAACAAGGACGACTGGGACGTGATCGGGCTCAAGGACGGCGACGAGGTCGTCGGCGCCGCCGAGCTCACCACCGGCAGCGAGACCCTGTGTTTCATCACCAGCGACGCCCAGCTGCTCCACTTCGGCGCCGCCAACGTCCGGCCGCAGGGCCGCGCGGGTGGCGGCATGGCCGGCATCCGCGTCGCGCCCGGTCACCACGTCACCTGGTTCGGCACCATCGACCGGGACGACTCGGTGGTGGTCACGGTCGCGGGAGCCTCCAGCGCCCTGCCCGGCACCGATGCGGGCAGCGTCAAGGTGGCGCCGTTCTCGGAGTACCCCGCCAAGGGCCGGGGCACCGGCGGCGTGCGTTGCCACCGCTTCCTCAAGGGTGAGGACGCCCTCGTGTTCGCCTGGGCCGGGACCGCTCCCGTGCGCGCGGCCGCAACCAGCGGTGCCCCGGTCGATCTGCCGGAACCCACGGGTCGCCGTGACGGGTCGGGGACGCCCGGGAGCCAGCCGATCGCCGGGTGCGCCGGACCGGTGGCGCTGCGCGTGCCCGACGCGGCCGTTGTGGCAGGCTGACGCCATGTCCCGGACGACCACGACCGCCCTTCGACGCGGCCTCGCCACCCTTCTCGTGGCGCTCGTGGCGCTGACGACCGCCTCGTGCAGCAACGACAAGGGCGTCGGCGCCGACAAGTCCCCCGAGGAGGTCATGAAGCTCGCCCAGAGCAAGCTCGACGACACGTCCGGGCTCGAGCTCTCGCTCACGACCAAGGACCTGCCCGACGGTGTGACGGGCCTGGTGGATGCCACCGGCACCGCCACCAACGCGCCGGCGTTCGACGGCACCATCACGGTGGTCATCGCCGGGACCGACGTGCCCGTCCCGGTCATCGCGGTCGACGGCATGGTGTTCGCCAAGATCCCGCTGACCATCGGCTGGTCCGACGTGGACCCCGAGGACTATGGCGCGCCCGACCCGGCCGCGCTCGTCGCACCCGGCACCGGCTTCTCTGCCCTGCTGCCTCAGACCACCGACCTCGAGAAGGGCTCGACGGCTCGCGGCGGCAAGGACAACAACGAGATCCTCACCGTCTACACCGGCAAGGTGCCCGGCGACGCCATGAAGTCGGTGATCCCCAGCGCGTCGGGTGACACCTTCGACGCCACCTACGAGGTCGCCGACAACGGCGAGCTGCGAGGGGCCAGGTTCACCGGTGTCTTCTATCCCGGCAGCGCGTCGATGACCTACTCGGTCACGTTCGACGCCTACGGCACGACCAAGGACATCACGGCTCCATGACCTCGTCCGGGGCGGCGCCGCCCGGTGACGCCGACGTCGGTGGCATCAACCGACACACCCGGCTGCTACTGACACTCGCGGCCGTGGCGGTCGCGTTCGCGGCCGCCGACACCTATGTCGTCGTCCTCG
>JAGQUE010000196.1 GCA_020438665.1 Nocardioidaceae bacterium
GCGTTCGGACTGCACCTGGTGCTGGTGGGCCGCCTGCTGCTGCTGACCGGCGGCCGCGCCCTCCGTCTGCTGGGCACCGTCCTCGCCGTGGCGGGCGGCGCCTATGTCCTGGACACCGTGGCCCACGTGGCGATGGCCGACTACGAGAGCCACGCGTCGGTGTTCCTGGCCATCGTCGCCGTGCCGTCGGTGCTTGGCGAACTGGCCCTGACCGGCTGGCTGCTGCTGGTTGCGACCGGGCGCGCTCCGGTCCCGACCCGTCCCAGCAACGAGACCGGCGCCGCCGGCCGTGGGGAGCGGCTCGTGGCCGCACGATGAGGGGCCGGCCCCTCGGCCGATCAAGGCCGCTGTCTCGAGGTCGGCTCGGCGAATCAGGCACCCATCGGCCACAATGAGGGCCTTGCCTCCGTAGCTCAGCTGGATAGAGCAGCGGCCTTCTAATCCGCCGGTCACAGGTTCGAGTCCTGTCGGGGGCGCCAGGAGCATCATGGGCCTGTGCCCGGCACGCAGGTCCACCATCACCAGCCCCACTACCGCCGACTCCGGCCCGACGAGCTCGACCGCGTGGTCGAGATCGATGTGACCGAGAGCGACGACATCGTGCTCGTGCAGGACGGAACGTCGATTCGTGACAACCACCAGACCTGGAGCCGGCCACCCCGTGGTCTGGACGCCTGGAGGCAGCACCGGCGCGACTGGACGGCGACACTCGCCGACGGCGGGGCCGCCTGGGGAGCCTTCGCCGGGAACCGCCTCGTGGGGCTGGCAGTGCTGCGCCGCCGGATCTCACCACCGGCCACCGACCAGCTGGAGGCGCTCTTCGTCGACCGGCGGATGCGGCGGCAGGGCATCGCATCGACGTTGATCGGCTTGCTGGAGGACGAGGCGGTCACGGGTGGCGCCAGCCTGCTGGTCGTGTCAGCGACGCCCAGTCGCTCCGCGGTCGGCGCCTACCGGCGCGCCGGCTTCGCCCCGAGCGTCGAGCCGCTGGCGCAGCTGCTGGCCCGGGAGCCCGACGACATCCACCTCGAGAAGGAGATCGGCTGAGCCATGCCGGGCTGGGCTCAGTGGGCCGCGCGCGGGCGGAACGGCAGCGGGCAGGCGTCGATGCGCGGCACCTTGACCCGAGCGATGACCGTGCCCGGGCACGGGTGGACGGCCTGAGCGATGCCGACGTCGCAGGCCACGGACAAGAACACCATGGCGTCCTCCACGGTGAAACCCCACTCGTCGACCAGCAGCCGGCCGGCCTCGTCACAGGCGGCGTCGACGGCGGCGGTGAGGTCCTCGACCGCCGTGCCGTGGGTGATCCAGGAGTCGTCGAGGACGGCCGTCGGCCACACCGTCTGGAAGCCGGGCTCGACCCCGACGCGGATCAGCACCTCGCCGTCGATCTCGACGCCGCTGCCACCGACCTCGCCGTCACCCATGGCGGCGTGCATGTCGCCCAGCGCGAGCATGGCGCCGGGCTGGCGCACCGGCAGCAGCACCCGGGTGCCGACCCGGTGGAGGTTGTCGTCGAGATTGCCGCCGTGGGGCCCCGCATCGAGGGTGGGCGCCGTCTCACGTGCGGTCGCGACCCCGATCACCCCGATCATGGGCTGCGCGGGGAAGGACACCCGGTCGTTCATGCGCACCATGCCGTCGGTGACCTCGAAGATCCGGGTCGCCTCGGTCAGGCCCAGGTGCTGGAGCTGGCCACGCCCTGCCGCGACGGTGGCGGCGCCACGCGTCCCGGTCGTGATCTCGAGGAGGTCGACCACCAGGGTGTCCCCCGGCATCGCGCCGCGCACCTCGATGGGCCCGGTGGCCGCGTTGATGAGGTCGTCGTCGAGCAGGGAGGGCACATCGGCCTCGGAGCGGACCTGACCGTGGTAGCAGTCGTTGAGCTCCAGCCGCAGCACCGTGCCGGGGTCGACCGACGTGACCGGGGTCAGCTCGGGCCCGAAGGCGAAGATGCACTGCTCACGGCCGATCACGACCTCGGACCCGATGGTGCTCGTCATGGGACCATCCTGCCAAGGGTGCGCGCCGTACGGCGAGACGCCGACGAGGCCGAGCGCAGCCGAAGAGCGCATCCCCTTGGCCGGAACCGGTTTGGGACGTTCGAACCCATCGAACGGCGGGGGCCGAGGTGCGAGAATTCGCGGGTGGCGCCCGACCGGTTCGCACCCCCGCTCGACCCCGCGGTCCGAGCCGAACGAGAGCGCATCGCGCGCGACCTCCATGACACCGTGCTGCAGGACCTCCTGGCGGTCGGCATCATGCTCGCCAGCGATCTCGACCGCGAGCCCGACACCGTCAGGCGCGATCGGGATGCCGCCCTCGCGTCCCAGCTCGAACGCGCCGTGTCGAAGCTGCGTGAGACGGTGGGCCACCTGGACCCGCCGATCAGGGGCGTCGATCTGGAGCAAGAGCTGGGAATCCTCATGGTCCAGACTGCTCGGCTTCGCGGCTTCGCGCCCTCGCTCCACCTAACAGGTCCGCTCGACGAGCACGACCCCAGGCTGGCCGGACACGTCGCCGCGGTGCTCCAGGAGTGCCTGTCCAACGTGGCACGACACGCGCACGCGACGTCGGTGGCGGTGGCGATCGAGGTGACCGAGGCCCATGTGGCCGTCGAGGTCACCGACGATGGTTGCGGCATCACCGGCGACGCGGCGACCCAGGGGCACGGCCTGCGCAACCTGCACACGCGGGCCGTCGACTGTGGTGGCCGTTTGGTCCTCACCCCGGGCGAGACCCACCGGGGGCTGAGCGTGGGGTGGTATGCCGATCGCTCCACCGGGCGCGGTCGATCGGCAACCCCGGGAGCCTAGAACGAGGGCGGGGGTCCGATCAGCGGCAGCAGTGCTTGGGGGGAGCCGCTTGCCGTACCTTCCCGAGACAGTGGCGGCAGACCGCCGCCCTCGGTCGTTGTCTCCAGCCAACCCGACCTCGACCGCAGGCGCTACAGGCTTCGTCCCCGTCCTGTCAGGACCAACGTCCCGACCTGGGATGCATCGCGACCGCGGCCAAGCGGACCAGCCGCGGTCAGTCGCCGTGCTGGACGGCGAAGACGGCAGCCTGTGTGCGCCGCTCGAGCCCGAGCTTGGCCAAGATGGAGGAGACGTAGTTCTTCACCGTCTTCTCCGCCAGACACACCTCGTCGCCGATCTGCCGGTTGGTCATCCCCTGCCCGAACAGAGCGAGGATGCGACGCTCCTGCGGGGTCAGCGCCTCGAGGAGGGGGTCCTGAGCCGGTCCGTTGCGCAGCCGGTCGAGCACCTGCCCCGTGACCATCGGGTCCAGCAGCGACTGGCCGGCGGCCACGCGGCGTACGGCGTCGACCAGCTCTCCCCCGCGGATCTGCTTGAGCAAGAAGCCGGCCGCCCCGCCCATCAGGGCCTGGAACAGCGCCTCCTTGGCCGCGTGCCCCGTGTCGCGGTCGCGCGTACGTCGGATCATGGAGGGGCACATCCTGGACGGGAGGCGACGGTGACCGAGGGGCAGCAGACCCACGAGGCTGCGGCCGACGAGACTCACGTGGAACGGTCCGGCTGGCGCTGGGTCGACGAGCACCCCGGGCGGCTCCCTCACGCGCTCGACCGGCTGCCGCTGCGGCTGGCCTATGTCGACCGCCACGGGATCGGTCGCTACCGCAACCGTGCCATGCAGGAATGGCTCGGCCGCGACGTCACCGACCGCGCCGAGCTGCCCGTCTCAGCGCTGCTTGGCGAGGCCCAGTGGGAGGCGGTCGAGCGCCGCATGGCGGCCGCCCTCGCCGGTGTCCCCCAGGTGTTCGAGCGACCCGGGATCGGTGATCCGGGCAGTGGCTATCGCGAGGAGACCGCCTATCTCCCGGTGGTCGGGCCCGACGGTCCCGACGGGATCATGGTCGTCGTCGGTGACGCAACGCGGCGCGCCTCCGGGGAGTCCATGCGATCATCGGCGCTGATCCGCTCGGCACTGCTGGAGGAGCGCAACGCCCTCGCGGTCCTGATGCACGACGACGTGCTCCAGGGGCTGTTCAGCGTCGCCCTCGACCTCGATCTGCTGGCGGACCTGCCGCCCGCGGCCAAGCAGCGCGTCGAGGGTGCCCAGGAGACGCTGCGGGCCGCCATCGAGAGGCTGCGGTGGAGCATCGAGCGCATCTCCCGGGGAGGCGGCCGATCCTCACCGGTCTCCGGTGTCGAGCAGCTGGTGCACGCGACGGTCGCCCACGCGGGGATCCGAGCCAGTGTGGCGCACCACGGGTCCTTCGACGACGTCCCCGAGCGGTTCACCGAGCAGCTGCTCACCGTGGTCGCGGAGGCGCTCAAGAACGTCGTCGCCCACTCGGGCGCCACCGTCGTGTCGGTCACGCTTGCGCGGCAGGGCGAGGACCTCGTGCTCACGGTCGTCGACGACGGGGTCGGCGTGGAGCTCGCGCGGGCCTCCGCCGCAGGCGGAGCGGACCACGCCGGTCGGATCGCGCGGCTGCGGCGCGAGACCGAGGCGTACGGCGGTGAGCTGTCGACGACCGACGCCGAGCCGCGTGGGACCACGCTCACCTGGCGGATGCCGCTCGACTGACCGGCCGGACTGCGGTGTGCCGCACGCCACCTGCCCAGCCTCTTCGCGGCGCGGTCGGGCGGGCCTAGCGTGAGCAGGGGACCTTCCCACGGAGGCTCGCGATGACCGACCAGGAACTGGGGAACCAGGCTCAGGACAAGGGGCTGAAGGGGGACGCCGTCACCTTCTGGGACGGTGTCGCGATCGGTCTGGACTCGACGGCCCCGGCCTACACCATCGCGGCCGTGCTCGGGTCGATGGCGCTCGTCGTGGGCACCCGGACGCCGGCGATCCTGCTCGTGTCGTTCCTGCCCATGGCCGCCATCGCCTCGGCGTTCTACTACCTCAACCGGGCCGACCAGGACTGTGGGACGACGTTCGCCTGGGTGACGCGGGCGATGGGTCCGTGGCTGGGGTGGGTCGGCGGGTGGGCGATCTTCATCACCGGCGTCCTCATCAACGGCGCCCAGGCCGACGTCGCCGCCAACTACAGCCTCCAGGTGCTCGGCCTGGACAAGCTGGCGGACAGCCGAGCCGTCGTGGTGGCGCTGGCCGTCGTGATGATCTTTGTGATGACCTGGATCTGCGCCATCGGCATCGAG
>JAGQUE010000197.1 GCA_020438665.1 Nocardioidaceae bacterium
CAGCGGCAGCGCATCGCGCTGGCCCGGGCACTGGTGCGCCGGCCCCGGCTGCTGATCCTCGACGACGCGACCTCGGCGGTCGACCCCGAGGTGGAGCAGCGCATCCTCGCCGCGCTGCGCCGCGGCGTGGGCGGCGACGCCGTCCAACCGACCCTCGTGGTGGTCGCCTACCGCAAGGCCACCATCGGGCTGGCCGACGAGGTGGTCCACCTCGATGACGGACGCATCGTGGCCCGCGGCACCCACGACGAGCTGTTGGCCACCAGTCCCGACTACGCCCGCCTGGTCAACGCCTATGAGCAGGAGCACGCCTCCCACGGCGACGACGCCGACGACCCCGAGCCGGTGGGGGGTCGCACATGAGCATCACGGCGCTCGACCCCGACGAGACCCCCGGCGGGCTGGTCACCGGCGAGGAGCTCGGCGCGATGGAGACCATCCGCGCCGGCCTCCGCATCTCACCCGAGCTCACCCAGGGACTGGGCCGGACCCTGACGCTGGCCGTGCTGGCCTCGGTGGGCCAGGTGGTCGTGCCGATCGCGGTCCAGCAGACCCTCGACCGCGGCATCGGCGGGGCGAGCGGGCCGGACGTGTCGTTCGTCGTGCTGATGGGCGCGCTCGCAGCGGTCGCGATCGCCATCACCGGCCTCGCGTCCTATGCCATGACCAACCGACTGTTCATCACCTCCGAGCGCGGGCTGGCCTCGCTGCGCGTCCAGGCGTTCCGTCACGTCCACGACCTGCCGATGCTCACCCAGAACACCGAGCGCCGCGGCGCGCTGGTCTCGCGGGTCACCAGCGACATCGACCAGGTGAGCCAGTTCCTGGTCTTCGGCGGGCTGCTGATGATCGTCAGCATCGGCCAGGTGCTGGTCGCGACGGTCGTGATGGCGATCTACAGCTGGCAGCTCACCCTGGTCGTCTGGGTCGCGTTCGCCCCGCTGTTCGTGTCGATCCGCTGGTTCCAGCGCAAGCTGTCGGCCTCCTATGCCGTCGTACGCCGCCAGGCGGGCGGCCTGCTGTCGGCCATCTCCGAGCCGGTGGTGGGGGCTGCGGTGGTGCGCTCCTATGCCATCGAGGCCCGGACCCAGCGCCGCATCGACGACGCCATCGACGGCTTCAGGGCGGCCAGCACCCGCGCCCAGACCTATACGGTCGTCTCGTTCTCGCTCGGCGGCATCTCCGCCGGGCTCGCCAACGCCGGTGTGCTCGTGCTGGGCGTGCTGCTCGGCATCAGCGGCGATCTCACGGCCGGGACGATCCTGGCGTTCGCCTTCCTGGTCACGCTCTTCGTGGGCCCGGTGCAGATGGGAACCCAGATCCTCACCGACGCGCAGAACGCGATCGCGAGCTGGCGTCGGACGATCGGGATCCTGCTGACACCGGCCGACCTGGTCGACCCCGGTCCGGACGGGGCGACGCTGCCGCGCGGCCCGATCGCCGTGCGATTCGAGGACGTCACGTTCTCCTACCCCACCGGCCCGCCGGTGCTGCGCGACATTACTCTCGACGTCGCGGCCGGGACCCGCCTGGCCGTGGTCGGCGAGACCGGGTCCGGCAAGTCGACGCTGGCCAAGCTGCTGACCCGGCTCATGGACCCCTCCGAGGGTCGGGTCCTGCTCGACGGCGTCGACCTGCGCGAGGTCGCCGGCTCGTCCCTGCGACGAAGCGTGGTGCTCGTGCCCCAGGAGGGCTTCCTGTTCGACGACACGCTGGCCGCCAACGCTCGCTACGGCCGACTGGAGGCCACCGACGACGAGATCACCGCGGCCGCCGCTGACCTCGGCCTGGGCGACTGGCTGGCCGGCCTGCCCCACGGGCTCGAGACCCGGGTGGGCCAGCGGGGCGAGTCGCTGTCGGCGGGGGAGCGACAGCTCGTCGCCCTCCTGCGCGCCCAGCTGGCCGACCCCGACCTGCTGGTGCTCGACGAGGCCACCAGCGCGGTCGACCCCGCCCTGGAGATGCGGATCGGACGCGCGCTCGAGCGGCTGATGACGGGGCGCACCTCGGTGACGATCGCCCACCGTCTGTCCACGGCCGAGAACGCCGACGAGGTCATCGTGATCGACCAGGGCCGGGTCGTGCAGCGTGGGCCCCACGGGCGACTGGTCGCCGAGGACGGCGTCTATGCCGGTCTCCACGCCTCCTGGGTCGCCCAGCAGGGGCCCGGTCACCGCTCGGCCCCGCGGCCGGACGTCACACCCGGCCCGTCATAATCGCGGGGTGACCGACCTCGATCCCGCCGTGGCCGCCCGGCTCAAGCGCACGGCCGACGGCCTGGTGCCCGCCGTGGTCCAGCAGTACGACACCGGCGAGGTGCTGATGCTCGGCTGGATGGACGACGAGGCGCTCGCCCGCACCCTCGCCGGGGGACGGGTGACCTATTGGAGCCGCTCTCGCCAGGAGTACTGGCGCAAGGGCGACACCTCCGGCCACCGCCAGTGGGTCAAGGAGGTCCGTCTCGACTGCGACGGCGACACGCTGCTCGTCCGGGTCGACCAGGAGGGGCCGGCCTGTCACACCGGTGACCGGACCTGCTTCGACGCCCACGTGCTCCACGCCGATGGCTGATCCGGCGCCCACCGGCGTGCGTCGACGGGGCGCGGCCACTGTCGTGCTGGTCGGCGTGGCGGCCTCCGGTGCCGCCGCCTATGCCAGCGGCCAGGCCTGGTTCGCACTGGATCAACCGCCGGCGTCCGTCGGCGGCGCCGACTTCCTCGCGGTCTGGGAGGGCTCGGCCGGCCAGGAGCCGGCGGCGACGGCCCTGGCGCTGGTGGCGCTGGCCGCGTGGGGGGTGCTGCTGGTCACCCGTGGCGTCGTACGCCGGCTGGTCGCGCTGGTCGGGCTTGCTGCGACCGTGGCGGGGCTCGCCGTCGCAGTGTCGGCGGCCTGGCGGGTGCCCGACCGGCTCGCCGCGGTCGCGGCCCCGCTCGGCGTCGACGTCGGCAGTCATCGGACCGCGTGGTACGCCGCGGCGCTCTCGGCGTTCCTGGTGGGGGGAGCCGCCTTCGGCGTGGCGTTCGTGCGGGTGCGCGGCTGGGGTGAGATGGGCCGCAAGTACGACGCTCCGAGCGCGGCGCCGTCCACCGGTGCGGGCTCGTCGGCCGACAGCCTCGATCTCTGGAAGGCGCTCGACGAGGGTCGCGACCCCACGGATGGCGCTTCGTGAATACACTGGCGCCTGCACCGATGCCCACGGACCCCAGGAGCAGGACAATGACGACTAGTCACGGCAACACCCCCGCAGCGTGGAGCGGCGCGGCGGTGTCGATGGTCGGGTTCGTCGTCGGCGGGATCGCGCTGATGCTCAACCCCGTCTCGATGGTGTTGTTCTGGGTCGGCGCCGTGCTCGTGGTCGCGGGCCTGCCTGTCTTCATGGTGATGGCCAAGATGGGGCTCAACAGCTCCAGCCACTGATGACGCTGGCAGGCCACGCCCCGGCCACGGTCGCCACGAGCGGCCGGTGGCAGCGCCTGTCCACGCCGCTCATCACGACGGGTGCGCTGGCGACCGCCACCCTGGCCCTTCGGCTGCGTGACCCCCATGACGCCGGGAGCTGGGGCTTCTGCCCGTCGCAGGTGCTGTTCGGGGTCTCCTGCCCGGGCTGCGGTGGGCTGCGCGCGGTCAACGACCTGACCCACGGCGACGTGGTGGGTGCCGCCTCGTCCAACCTGCTGCTGGTGCTCGCGGCTCCCGTGGTCGCCTGGGTGCTGGCCACCTGGATCGTGGGGGCGTGGCAGGGCCGCTCGCTGACCCCGCGCTGGGTCCAGTCGCCGATCGTCTTGTCGGTGTGGCTGGCAGGGATCGTGGTGTTCACGGTCGTGCGCAACCTGCCCGTCGGGGCCTGGCTGGCACCCTGAGCGCGCTCGCGGACGCGGCGTTGATCTGGGTCAGCCGCCGAGGTTGAACTCGTAGTGGATGCCACCGGTGATCGCCAGGATGAAGCCGATCACCGACAGCGCGGTCGCGATGATGCCGAGGATGAGCCCGGCCCTGGCCATACCGGACCCGCCCTGACCCGTGGTGGCGATCTCGCTGTCGGCCATGCGGGACAAGATGATCGCCGGGACGCCGGCCAACAGCCCACAGCAGCAGGCGAGGCTGATGATGCCCAGCACCATCGACCACATGGCCTTGGGATTGGTCATCGGCACGGGGACGCCCCCATAGGGGGCAGGCGGCGGAGGGGGCGGCGGCTGATAGCTCATCGAGGGGCTCCGGTCGGGTCGCGTCGGTGGATGGCCGCGGGGGTGCGGCCGTGGGTGGCCGGGGGCAGGAGCGGTGTCACGGTGTGCTGAGGGTGCTGAGACCGAAGCTGGCGATCACGAACACGACGGTCAGCGCCAACCCGATGGCGCCGGTGATGATGCCGGCGAGCGCGATCCCGTCACCCTGCTGATAGCCGAAGCTGTGCTTGACCTCGCTGCGGGCGACCACACCGAGCGGGATGGCGACCAGGCCGAGCAGACCGCCCCAGCAGCAGGCGCTGAGCAGCAGGGCGATGATCCCCGTGACCAGGGCGCCGACAGCCTTGCCGTTGGTCACCGCGGCGGTCGGGTAGGGCGTGGCCGCATAGCCATAGCCCATCCCCGACGGCGGCGACGCCGGGAAGGCCCCGGGGGTGTGTCCGTAGGGCGGCTGGGGCGGCGGTGGCGGCTGCGCAGCGTAGGGCGCCGTCGGCGGCGGTGGGGCCAGCGGCTGGGTCGGGGTGGGCGGCGGCGCCTCGCCCGGGGCGACCCACCCGTCGGACGTGGGAGGCGGGTCGCCATAGTAGGCGTCCGGGTCGAAGTCGGGATGCTCGGGCACGTACACCTCCTCGGCGCGTTGGCACAATATCGCCCCCCGGGTGGTCGCACGTGTCTTTCGCGCCGCGTGAGAGGCTTTTCCTCGCATCTGTCCCGACCCGCCGGAGGCTCTGTGTCCGTCCTCGACGAGATCATCGCCGGTGTCCGGGTCGACCTCGCCGCCCGTGAGGCGGCCACACCAGAGGCCGACCTCCGGGCCGCGCTGGCCGACGTCGACCCGCCGCGCGACCCGATGCCGGTGCTCCGGTCGCCCGCGTCGAGCGTGATCGCCGAGGTCAAGCGCCGCTCGCCCAGCAAGGGTGCGCTGTCCGAGATCCCCGACCCGGCGGCGCTCGCCGGCGCCTATGCCCGCGGTGGTGCCGCAGCGATCAGCGTGCTGACGGAGGGACGTCGGTTCGGCGGCAGCCTCGCCGACCTCCGCGCCGTCCGCGCCGCCGTCGACACGCCCCTGCTCCGCAAGGACTTCGTGGTCACCCCCTATCAGGTGCTCGAGGCGCGCGCCGCCGGCGCCGACCTGGTGCTGCTGATCGCCGCCGCGCTCGACGACGACCTGCTCGGGGGGCTCTATTCCCTCGTCCGCGAGCTCGGGATGCGTGCCCTGGTCGAAGTCCACGACGCCGACGAGACCGCCCGGGCGGTCTCGCTGGGCGCCGAGCTGGTCGGCGTCAACGCCCGCAACCTCAAGACGCTGGCGGTCGACCCTGCCACCTTCGGCCGGCTCGCCCCGCTCGTCCCGGCCGACCGGGTGCTGGTCGCCGAGTCCGGCATCTCCGGCCCGGCCGACGTCGCCGGCTTCGTCGACCAGGGTGCCCGCGCGGTGCTGGTGGGCGAGGCACTGGTCAAGGACGGCGACCCCGAGGCGGCGGTCCGCGCGATGACCGGACTGCTGGCCTCGACTTCCTCACGAAAGGAGGCGTGATGGGCGCCTACGACGCCGACGCGCTCGGCTTTTTCGGCAACTTCGGCGGGCGGTTCATGCCCGAGGCCCTCGTGGCCGCGCTCGACGAGCTGACGGTCGCCTGGCAGGGGGCCATGGCCGACCCCGCCTTCGTGGCCGAGTTCGACGCCGTGCTGCGGGACTACGCCGCCGTACCGAGCCGCCTCTATGACGCCCAGCGCCTCTCGGAGGTGGCCGGGGTCCGCATCCTGCTCAAGCGGGAGGACCTCAACCACACCGGCGCCCACAAGATCCGCAACGTGATGGGGCAGGCGCTGCTGACCAGGCGGATGGGCAAGTCGCGGGTCATCGCCGAGACCGGCGCCGGGCAGCACGGCGTCGCCAGCGCCACGGCCGCGGCCTACTTCGGTCTGGACTGCACCGTCTATATGGGCGCCGTGGACACCCGCCGCCAGGCTCTCAACGTCGCCCGGATGAACCTCCTCGGCGCCACGGTGGTCCCGGTCGAGTCGGGGTCGGCCACCCTCAAGGACGCGATCAACGAGGCACTGCGCGACTGGGTGGCCAGCGTCGACCACACGGCCTACCTCTTCGGGACCGCCGCCGGACCCCACCCGTTCCCCAGCATGGTCCGCGACTTCACGCGCGGCATCGGTGACGAGGCGAGGGCCCAGTGCCTGGAGCTGACCGGCCGGCTCCCCGACGCCATCGCCGCCTGCGTCGGGGGAGGCTCCAACGCGATCGGGCTGTTCACCGCGTTCCTGGACGACCCCGAGGTGGCCATCTATGGCTTCGAGGCCGGTGGCGACGGGGTCGAGACCGGCCGCCACGCCGCCACCATCGTGGCGGGGGACAGCGGGGTGCTCCACGGCGCCCGGACCTATGTCCTCCAGGACGAGGACGGCCAGACCATCGAGTCCCACTCGATCTCGGCCGGGCTGGACTACCCCGGCGTCGGTCCGCAGCACGCTCACCTCGCCCAGACCGGCCGGGCGACCTATCAGCCGGTCACCGACGCCGAGGCGATGGACGCGCTGGCGCTGCTCAGCCGCACCGAGGGGATCATCCCGGCCATCGAGTCGGCCCACGCGGTCGCCGGGGCGCTCCGGATCGCCAAGGAGCTCGCCGCGACCAAGGGCCCGGACACGACCATCCTGGTCAACCTGAGCGGGCGGGGCGACAAGGACATGGGGACGGCCATCGAGTGGTTCGGCCTCGGCCAGCCGCCGACCGACGCGGGGGAGGACCAGTGAGCGTCAGCAGCGCCTTCGAGCGGGCCCGGGCAGAGGACCGCGCGGCCCTCGTGGGCTACCTGCCCGCCGGGTTCCCCGACGTGGCCGGCAGCATCGACGCCCTGCGCACGATGGTCGACGCCGGCTGCGACGTCATCGAGGTCGGGCTGCCCTACAGCGACCCGGTCATGGACGGGCCGACGATCCAGGCGGCGGCCCAACAGGCTCTTGACGGCGGCGTCCGCACCGCCGATGTGCTTCGCACCGTCGAGGCCGTGGCCGCGACGGGGACACCGACCGTCGTCATGACCTATTGGAACCCCGTCGAGCGCTACGGCGTCGAGCGGTTCGCCACCGATCTGGCCAACGCCGGCGGCGCCGGGTTGATCACCCCCGACCTGA
>JAGQUE010000198.1 GCA_020438665.1 Nocardioidaceae bacterium
ACAAGCGGGCGCTGGAGTACATCTCCACCGGCCAGGTCCCGGTCAAGGACCTCATCACCGAGCACATCCCGCTGTCGCGCGTCCTCGACGCCTTCCAGATCGTCAAGAACGGCCAGGCGATCAAGGTCACCGTCGAGCCCTGACCGTCGGCCTGACCCCTCAGGCCGACGCCACCGGCGGCCGGCGCCATCTCGGGCGCGTCGGCCGCACCCCACCAGCAACGCCGGGTCGTCACATCCTGTGACGACTCGGCGGAGCTCAGCGGTCGAGGAGGGCGCGAACGGCGGCGCGGGCGGCCATGGGGTCGGACTCCGCGAGAGCGGCCTCGGCGGCCTCCTGACAGGTGTCCATGGTCACCCGGGCGAGCTGGGCACCGACGGCTCGAACCGCGGCCGGCGCCATCGACAGCGACGTCACCCCCATGCCGACCAGGGCACAGGCGAGCGCGGGGTCGGCAGCGGCCTCACCGCACACCCCGACCGGTTTGCCGGCGGTCTTGCCCGCCGCCGCGGTGATCGCGATCAGCTGGAGCACTGCTGGCTGCCAGGGGTCGGTCAGGTGGGCCAGGTCGGTGGCCATCCGGTCGGCGGCCATCGTGTACTGGGTGAGGTCGTTGGTGCCGATGGAGACGAAGTCGACCTCCTGGAACATCCGGTGCGCCAGCAGGGCAGCGCTCGGGACCTCGATCATGATCCCCGGCTTGAGGCCGCGCGCCCGCACGCGACCGGCGAACTCGGCCGCCTCGGCCACGGTCGCCACCATCGGGGCCATCACCCAGGTGGTCGTCCCGGTGCGCTGGGCCGCAGCGGCGATCCCGTCGAGCTGGTGGTCCAGCAGCGAGGGGTTGTCGAAGGACAGCCGAAGCCCGCGGACGCCGAGGGCGGGGTTCTCCTCCCCCTCGTGCGTCGCGAAGGCGACGGGCTTGTCCGACCCCGCGTCCAGCGTGCGTACGACGACGTAGTGGTCGTCGCCGGCGAAGGCCTGCAGCACCTCGGCATAGATGTCGGCCTGCTCCTCCACCGTCGGCTCGTCGGCGCGGTTGAGGAAGCACAGCTCGGTGCGGAAGAGGCCGACGCCCTCGACAGGAGCGGTCGCGGCGGTGCGGGCCGACTCGCCGTCGGCCACGTTGGCGAGCAGCTTGACGGGGGCGCCGTCGCGGGTCACCGCGGGTCCGGTCCAGGACTCGAGCTCCGCCCGGGCGGCCCGGTCACGCTCGACCCTGGCCACCGCGTCGGCGGGATCCGGGTCGAGCTCGAGCGTGCCGAGGGTGCCATCGACCAGCACGGGGGTGCCCTCGGCGACGCCCAGGGCACCGGTCAGCCCGACGACGCAGGGGATGCCGAGCTGGCGGGCGATGATCGCGGTGTGGCTGGTCGGGCCGCCGCGCTCGGTCACGAGGGCCAGCACGACCCTCGGGTCCAGCCCGGCGGTGTCGGAGGGCGCCAGGTCCTCGGCGATCAGCACGGACGGCTGCTCGGGGTCGGGGACGCCCGGCTCGGGCTCGCCGACGAGATGGGCCACGAGGCGGCGCTCGATGTCGCGCAGGTCGGTGGCGCGCTCGGCCATCAGCCCGCCCATCGCGGTGAAGACACCGACGAACTGCTCGACCGCCGCGTTGACAGCGTCGAGGAGCGGCGTCCCACCGGTGATGCCCTTGGCGACCGCGGATCGCAGTCCCTTGTCGCGGGCCAGACCGGCACTCGCGGTCAGCACCTCGGCGGAGGCGCCGGACACCTTGTCGGCCTTGACCGTGAACCCGTGGGCAACGGCGGCCGCGGCCTCGTCATAGGCTGCGAGCGCCGTGTCGGCATCGGCGAAGCCGCCGTCACCGAACCGGGCGATCGCCTCGGGCGCCACCTCCCCCGCGACGAGCAGGACCGGCCCGAAGGCGAGGCCGGGGACGACAGGGGTGCCGGACAGGGTGGGATCAGTGGCCATGGTCACAAGTCAACCCCTCGGACCCTTGACAGTCAACATATTCGGGACTAAAACAATATAAACACAGATTCACTTTTCTTCGCTGACGGACGGAGTCGGCGCCTGGACCGCCGGAAGGGGCCTCATGTACGCGGAGGAGCGCCAGCAGACCATGGCCGAGCTCGTCACTCAGCGCGGCCGGGTCTCCGTGGTCGAGCTCGCCAAGACGTTCGACGTCACCACCGAAACCGTACGCCGCGACCTGTCCACGCTCGAAGCGCTGGGGCTCATCCGGCGGGTCCACGGTGGGGCGCTCCCGCCCGACTCCATGACGCTCCTGGAGGCCCGGCTCAGCGACCGCGACCTCGCCAACACGGTCGAGAAGGGCGAGATCGCCAGGCTCGCGGTGCGCTATGTGCCGCCCACGGCGGCCACGCTGATCCTCGATGCCGGCAGCACCACGGTCCGGCTCGCCGAGCTGCTCCCCCACGACAGGCAGCTGACGGTGTTCACGCACGCCGTACCGGTCGCCTCGCGGCTGGCCGAACAGTCGCACGTCGAGCTCCACCTGCTGCCCGGTCGCGTACGCCGGCGCACGCTGGCCGCCGTCGGTGTCGACACCGTCCACGCCCTCCAGCGGATCCGCGCCGACGTGGCGTTCATCGGCACCAACGGGATCTCCGCATCACACGGACTCTCGACGCCCGACCACGAGGAGGCCGCCACCAAGTCGGCCCTGATCGCCGCGGCCGAGCGGGTGGTCGTGCTGTGCGACTCGAGCAAGATCGGCGTCGACCGCACGATGCAGTTTGCCAAGCTCTCCGACATCGACGTCCTCATCACCGACGCCCAGATCACCGACGGCCAGCGGGCCGAGATCGAGGGCGCCGGCGTGGAGGTGGTGGTCGCATGATCGTCACGCTGACTCCCAACCCGAGCATCGACCGCACCGTCACTCTCGACGAGCCGCTCAAGCGGGGGGCCGTCCAGCGTGTCGTGTCGGTGAGCTCGGTCGCCGGCGGCAAAGGCGTCAACATCTCGCGGGCAGCCGTGGCGGCGGGTGTGTCGACGGTGGCCGTCCTGCCGGCCTCTGACGACGACCCCTTCGTCCACGAGCTGCTGAGCGCCGGGGTCGACTGCCGCCCTGTCCCGCCCGCCGGCGAGGTCAGGGTCAACCTGGCCATCACCGAGCCCGACGGCACCACGACCAAGCTCAACAGCCCCGGAGCAACGGTCACCGCGACGGTGCTCGATGCGATGGCGCAGGCGATGATCACGCGCGCCGCCACCGCCCGGTGGGTCGTCCTGGCCGGGTCGCTCCCGCCCGGTGCCCCCGCCGGCTGGTACGCCGAGCTCGTCACCGCCCTGCGCGCCACGCGCACCAAGATCGCCGTCGACACCAGCGATGCGCCGCTGGCAGCCCTGGTCGACGCGCTGCCCGTGTCGGCACCGGACCTCATGAAGCCCAACGGGCACGAACTGGCCTCGTTCACCGGTGGGGACGGCGCCGAGCTCGAGTCCGATCCGGTCGCCGCCTCACGGGCGGCCCGCTATCTGGTGGACCGCGGAGTATCCACCGTCCTCGCGACCCTGGGGGGCAACGGCGCCGTCCTGGTCACGGCAGACGATGCGTGGTTCGCGCCCGCTCTGCCCATCGACGTCGTCAGCACCGTCGGTGCCGGCGACTCCAGTCTGTTCGGCTACCTCCTCGGGGAGGTGCGGGGCCTGTCCCCTGCCGACCGGCTGGCACTCGGTGTCGCCTACGGCAGCGCCGCCGCGGGCCTCCCTGGCACCACCATCCCCACCCCCTCGCAGACTCAGCCGGACCTGGTCCGGGTGCGTCCGCTCAACCTCCCCTCGGAGGAAATCTCATGACCGACATGATCACTGCGGACCTCGTCCGCCTCGACGCAGACCTCGGCACAGACAAGGACGAGGTCATCCGACAGCTCGCCGCCGTCGTGGCGTCGGCCGGACGCACCGCCGACACGACCCAGCTGGTCGCCGACGCGATGGCCCGCGAAGCGACCTCCAACACCGGGCTCCCCGGCGGCATCGCGATCCCCCACTGCCGCACCGCGGCAGTCGAGGTCCCGACGCTGGCGTTCGCCCGGCTCTCGCCCGCGGTCGACTTCGGGGCCAAGGACGGGCCCGCCGACCTCGCCTTCCTCATCGCGGCGCCCGCGGGCGGCGACGCGACCCATCTCCAGGTCCTCACCATGCTGGCCCGGGCGTTGGTCAAGCCTGACTTCGTCGCCGGTCTCCGCTCGGCGGCGTCGCCGGCGGATGCCGTCGCGCTGATCGACACCGCGGTGACCTTGCCAACCGCAGCGCCCGGTGCCGCGGCCCCCGCCACGCCAGCCCCGGCCAGCCCGGCGACCACGGCCCGCTCACTCGTTGCCGTCACGGCCTGCCCGACCGGCATCGCCCACA
>JAGQUE010000199.1 GCA_020438665.1 Nocardioidaceae bacterium
CCGGCAGGCACGGGATGTTGCCCGAACCACCCCAACTGTTGCTCGGATTGTTCTGCGACCAGCAGACCCCGGTGATCGGATCCAGAACGGTGCCGCCCGGACACATCGCCGAACGTGCCGTCGGTGCGGCCGTCATCGCCCCGGCCGCCAGCGTCACCACACCGAGAATTGCCAGCAGTAATTCGGCTGCCCTGCTTCGGATTCCCACGTCGACGGCACTCACGTTGACCGAACCCGCGTCCCAGCCGAGCCTTCCACGATCCTGTCGATGTCGGCCAGTGATCCGATGACCGCCTCGTTGCCGGTGTTCGCGGCGAACTGGCAGGCCGCGGCGACCTTGGGCCCCATCGACCCGGCGGGCAACTTCATCTCCACGACCTGGTCGATGGTGACCGCACCCAGCCTGGCCTGCTCGGCAGTGCCCCAGCCGGTATAGACGCCGTCCACGTCGGTGGCGATCACCAACAGGTCGGCGGCCAGTTCCTCGGCGAGCAGTGCGGCCGCCAGGTCCTTGTCGATGACCGCCTCGACGCCGCGCAGTCGGCCGTCCTCGTCATACATCGTCGGGATGCCACCGCCGCCCGCGCAGATCACGATGCAGCCCTGCTCGACGAGGGTGCGAATCGGCCGGATCTCGAAGATCCGCTTGGGCTCGGGGCTCGGCACGACACGGCGGTAGCGGTCGCCGTCCGGCGCGATCGTCCAGCCACCCTCCTCGGCCAGCAGCTCGGCGGTCTCGCGGTCATAGGTCGGTCCGATCGGCTTGGTCGGACGCTCGAACGCCGGGTCGTGGCGGTCGACCTCGACCATCGTGAGCAGCGTGGCCAGCGGCTGCTCGGGCGGCAGCAGGTTGCCGAGCTCCTGCTCGATGACATAGCCGATCATCGCCTCGGTCTGGGCGCCGAGGACGTCGAGGGGATAGGCCTTCACCTCGGTGTACGCCGCGGCCTGGAGCGCCAGCAGCCCGACCTGCGGGCCGTTGCCGTGGGCGATGACGAGCTCGTTGCCCGCGGCGATCTCGGCGATCCGCTCGGATGCCAGCCGGATGTTGGCCCGCTGGTTGTCCGCGGTCATGGGTTCCCCGCGCTGCAGGAGGGCGTTCCCGCCCAACGCGACGACGATGCGCATCCGGCTCCTCCCAGGTTGGCTGCTGCGACGACGAGTGGTGGCCGACCCGACGTGGCGCCGGTCCGCCGAGCGTCAGCCCAGCGCGGCCACCATCACCGCCTTGATGGTGTGCAGGCGGTTCTCGGCCTGGTCGAAGACGATGCTGGCCGGGGACTCGAAGACCTCATCGGTGACCTCGACGCCGTCGGACAGGTGGGGATAGGACCGCGCCACCTCGTGGCCGACCTTGGTGTCGGTGTTGTGGAACGCCGGCAGGCAGTGCATGAACTTCACGTCGGGGTTGCCCGACGCGGCCATCAGGGCGGCGTTGACCTGGAAGGGCAACAGCCGGTCGACCCGCTCGGCCCAGCTCGCCACGGGCTCGCCCATGGACACCCAGACGTCGGTGTGGATGAAGTCGACACCGGCCACGGCCTCGAGGGGGTCCTCGGACAGTGTCACCCGGGCCCCGGTCGCCGCGGCGATCGCCCGGCACTGCTCGATCAGCTCGTCGGCCGGCCACAGCTCGCGGGGCGCCCCGATCCGCACGTCCATGCCGAGCTTGGCGCCGACCAGAAGCAGGGAGTTGCCCATGTTGTTGCGACCGTCGCCGACATAGGCATAGGCGATCTCCGACAGCGGCTTGGCGCAGTGCTCACGCATGGTCAGGAGGTCGGCGAGCATCTGGGTGGGGTGCCAGTCGTCGGTCAGCCCGTTGAAGACCGGCACGCCGGAGAAGTCGGCGAGTGCCTCGACGTCGGCCTGGGCGGAGCCGCGGAACTCGATGGCGTCATACATCCGGCCGAGCACGCGGGCGGTGTCCCTCATCGTCTCCTTGTGGCCGATCTGGGAGGAGACGGGGTCGATGTAGGTGACATGGGCACCCTGGTCATAGGCGGCGACCTCGAACGCGCAGCGCGTGCGGGTCGACGTCTTCTCGAAGATCAGCGCGATCGAGCGGCCCCGCAGCCGCTGCTCCTCGGTTCCGGCGGCCTTGGCGGCCTTGAGCTCGGCCGCGAGGTCGAGCAGCATCGTGAGGTCCTCGGCCGAGTGGTGGACGAGGCTGAGCAGGCTGCGGTTGCGGTAGTCGGACATCGAGGGGTCTCTTCGTGGTCGGGGGGACAGAGTGTTCAGTAGAGAGGATCCCGCAGGATCGGGCAGGTCATGCACCGACCCCCACCTCGGCCGCGGCCCAGCTCGCTGGCGGTGATGTGGAGCACCTCCACGCCCGCGTCGCGCAGGGCGTTGTTGGTGAGCACGTTGCGGTCATAGCCGATCACCACGCCCGGCTCGAGCGCGACCACGTTGTTGCCGTCGTCCCACTGTTCGCGCTGGATCTCATAGAGGTCGCCCTGGGTGGTCACGACACGGAAACTCACCCCGAGCGCCTGCCCGACGACGTCGACGAGGTGGCCTTCGTCGCGCCGGATGTCGAGCCCGTTGGCCCCGGCGCCGGGGCGGATGGAGAAACACTTGATGGCGTCGACGACGGGCGGGTAGAGCGTCACGAGGTCGCGGTCACAGAAGGTGAAGACGGTGTCGAGGTGCATCGCCGCGCGCAGCTTGGCCATGCTGGCGACGATCACCCGCTCCGCCGCCCCGGCGGCGAAGAGGTTCTGGGCCACCTTGGTGATCGCCTGGTGCGAGGTCCGCTCGCCCATGCCGATGAGCACCACGCCCTTGCCGAGCGGCATGACGTCGCCGCCCTCCAGCGTCACGAACCCCTGGTCGACGGCCCCGTCGTCGAGGTCGCCGAGCCACACCTGGAACTGCTCCTGGGCGAACGACGGGTGGAACCGATAGATGGAGGTCGTGAGGAGGGTCTCCTCCCGCCGGACCGGCCAGTACATGGGGTTGAGGGTCACGCCGTTGAAGATCCACGAGGAGTTGTCGCGAGTGAACTGGGTGTTGGGCAGCGGGTGCATCACGAAACCGCGCGGGTCGATGTCGCGGAAGTGCCCCAGGAAGCCGCCGCCGATCTCGTCGGGGAGGTCCTGGTAGGCCACGCCGCCCACGAGCAGCTCGGAGAGGACCTGGCTCGGCATCTCGTCGAGCCAGGCGCGGATGTCGGGCGCCAGCGCCGAGCCCACGAGGGTGTCGGTGACCTTGCGGTCCAGCAGCCAGCGGCGGGCCTCCGGGATCTCGACGACGTCGGCCAGCAGGTCGTGAAGCTCGAGCACCTCGACGCCGTGCTCGGTCATCTGGGTCTTGAAGTCGATGTGGTCTCGACGGGCCTGGTCGACCCAGATCGGGTCGTCGAAGAGGAGCTCGTGGCAGTTGTCGGGCGTGAGGCGGTCGTGGGCAAGGCCGGGCGAGCAGACCATGACGCGGCGCAGCTTGCCGGCCTCGGACCAGACCCCGACGCGGGGCTCGGCCTGCTTCTCGTCGGTCATGTCACGTCCTTTGCTCATCGCTCGGCGGCACAGGGACCTCAGCCTCTCAGAACGGTGGCCGCTTTCACATCCTCGGAGGGTTCCCGCACCGGCGGGACGGTTCGAGGATGGAGGGATGACCACCACCAAGGAAGCGGCCCGGACGTTCCTGGCCGGTCATCGCATCGCGGTGACCGGGGTGTCCCACGCGCCGAAGGGCCACGGCAGCAACGCCGTCTATGACTGGCTGAAGAAGAACGGCTATGAGGCCTTCGCGGTCAACCCCAACGCCGCGCAGGTCGGCGACGACGCCACCTATCCCAGTCTCGCGGCGATCCCCGGAGGGGTCGACGGGGTCGTGATCGGCACCCGTCCCGACCGCGCCGAGGCCACGATGCGCGAGGCCGTCGAGCTCGGCATCACCCAGGTGTGGATGCACCGCGCGTTCGGGGCCGGGAGCGTCTCGGACACCGCGACCGCCTATGGCCGTCAGCACGGCGTCACCGTCATCGACGGCGGCTGCCCGCTGATGTTCGCCGACAACGCCGACGCCGGCCACCGCTTCTTCTGTCGGATCGGCACCTGGACCAAGAAGGTCCCCAAGCACGTCTGACGACGCCCAGGTGCCCGATCCCGTCCCCCGAGGTGCCCGGTGCGGTCAGTCGTGGGTCGGGTTGGCGGCGATGTGCTCGTTGCCGTCGATGAGCTCGTCCTCGGCGCGCTCCTCGGCGTACGGCGCCGCGTCACGGGCAGCCTTGACCCCCGCCGAGATGGAGTGCCAGAGCCGGCCCTCACCGAGCTCGTCGAGGAAGCCGGCCTGGTCGAGCACGTCGCGCACCCGCCGGAAGACCCGGACGAGATAGATGTCGACGCCGTGGGAGCGCAGGTCGGCCATCAGCCGGCCGAACCGGTCGGCGGTCGTGGAGTCCATCTGGTTGCTGGCCTCGAGGTCGAGGATCGCCACCCTGACGTCCTGGCGCTGGCGCACCCGGCGCCGGATCTCGTCGAAGACCAGGTCTGCGTTGGCCCAGAAGATCGGGCTGTCTGGCCGGAGCACGATGACGCCGTCGACGCGGACCCTGGTCGCGTCGTGCTCGATGGCGCCCCACGCCGCCTTCTCGTCGACGACCTTGCCCATCTCGTGGATGTGGACCTGCATCGAGCGATAGATCAGGCCCAGCAGCGACTGGCCGATCGCGACGAGGAGGCCGTTGAGGGGACCGAGCAGCAGCACCCCCACGCACGCCACGACTGCGGCGACGAAGTCGTTGCGGCGGACGCGGGAGTAGCGGACGAACTCCGACGGCTGAACGAGGTTCCACACGGCGTTGACGACGATCGCCGACAGGACCGCCCGCGGCAGCGGCTCCAGCGTGCTGGTGGCGACGACCAGGACGACCAGCACGACCACCGCGGCGGCGACGTTGCTCATCTGGGTGCGGGCACCGGCGCGGGCGTTGGCCGCCGTCTTGGAGAGGCTGCCACCGACGCCCATGCCGCCGAAGAAGCCCGCGGCGATATCGGCGACGCCGTTGGCGATCAGCTCGGTGTCGTCGCGCAGCTCTTCCTTGGCGTGCTGGAACGTCCGCGCGGCGGCCAGTCCCTCGGCGATGCCGACGCCGGCGATCGCGATCCCGCCCGTCACGAGCGAGCCGACGGCCTCGACCCCCATCCAGTGGACGGTCGGCAGCGGGACGCCACCCGGAACATGCCCCACGACGGTGACGCCGTGGTCGACCAGCTCGAAGACCTGGGACACCACGATCCCGCCCACGAGCGCGACCAGCGCCCAGGGAGCCCGGGGCATCAGGTGAGGACCTCCGAAGAGGACCAGGAGCGACGCGCCCGACACCAGCAGTGCTGGCGTCTTGACGTCGTCGAGATGGGTCACCAGCTCGACGAGGCGGTCGAGCACGGTGCCGCCCGGCACCGTGATCCCGAGCAAGGTGGGCAGCTCACCGAGGACGATGAGGACGACCAGTCCCGTCACGAAGCCGGTGATGATGGGCTCGCTGAGGAAGCGGGCCACCCAGCCGATCCGGACCAGCCCCGCGGCCAGGAGGAACACCCCGGCCATGACGGCCAGCGCGGAGGTCAGCTGGACGGCTAGGGCCGGGTCACCGTGGGAGATCTGGCGCACGATCGAGCCGGACAGCACCGACACGGTCGAGATCGGGCCCATGAACAACAGCCGCGAGGACCCGAACAGCGCGTAGGCCAGCAGCGCCGGCGGGAGGGTATAGAGGCCGACCTCGATGGGCACGCCGGCGACCGCGGCATAACCGAGCGACTGCGGCACCGCCAGGGCGGCGACGAGGAGTCCGGCACCCAGATCGGGAAGCGCATCCTTGGCCCGGTAGCCGCGCAGTCTGCTCAGCCCGTAGGGCGTGGGGGCTGCGAAGGACACAGGCCATTCTCTCGCTCCGCGCGACGGAAAGCACGGGTTTCTGTTTACTTCGTGTTCACCTGTTGTTCACCTCACGCCGGGGGTGACGTCGCGGCGGGCGCCGAACGGCGCACGCTCAGCACCGTCAGCGCCGCGGGCCGAAGATCCCGATGGCGTCGAGCTGGTCGTCGGCGACGGTGTCGCCGGCCCAGGCCCTCATCTCGGCGGCCGTACGCCGGGAGAACGCCGCTCGGAACAGCTCATAGGCCGACGCCTCGACCTCGGGACCGCCCGCGCCATAGGTCGCCTCGCCGCACCGGATCGTGAGTGGCACATCGCCCAGCCGCCAGGGTCCCACGTTGTCGAGGACCGCGCGCCAGGTGCCCTCGGGCGGGACGCCCTGGCCCAGCGCCTCATAGAGGTCGGCCAGGTGCACGGCCTTGTCCCAGACGATCGCCGGCCGCTCGGCGTCCGCCAGCGTGGCCACGATCCCCGGCACGGTGCCGCGCAGCTCGATGATCAGGTCGGCCACCGAGCAGTCCTCGCGCTCGGTGACCTGGCGGCCGGTCCAGGCGGGGCTCGGCGCCCCCTCCATCCGGCCCGCCAGCGCGTCGGCCGGTGCCCCGGCCGCATGGCACAACACGTCCCGCACCGTCCACTCCGGTGTGGCGGGCACGCGGCGCACGAGGTCCTCGTCGTTCAGTGAGGCCGCCAGCCGCGCCGTCTCCTCGACGCAGTCGGCATAGACCTTCCCCCAGTCGTTCATGCTCCGGACGCTAGTCCTCCGGGGCGGCCGAATGCTGCTGCGCTTCTCGGCCGCCATGCCGTGTCGCCGCGCGCAGTAGCCTCGGCGACGTGAGCGAGCATCCCTCCGCGGAGCATGCGCGGCTGGCCGAGTCGCCGGGTGACCACGACCCGTGGCGGCTGTGGGGGCCCTATGTCGCCGGGCGGCAGTGGGGCACCGTGCGCGAGGACTACTCCGCCGACGGCGACGCATGGGCGGCGTTCCCGTTCGACCACGCGCATCGTCGGGCCTACCGCTGGGGTGAGGACGGGCTCGCCGGCGTGTGCGACCGCTACGGGTTCCTCAACCTCGCGGTCGCACTCTGGAACGGTCGTGACGACCGGCTCAAGGAGCGCTTCTTCGGTCTCACCAACGCCGAGGGCAACCACGGCGAGGACGTCAAGGAGTACTGGTGGCACCTCGACGCCACCCCGACCCACTCCTATGCCGAGTGGCTCTACCGCTATCCGCAGGCGGCTTATCCCTATGACGACCTGGTCGCTGAGAGCGCGAGGCGGGATCGTTCGCAGCCCGAGTATGAGCTGGCCGACACCGGCGTGCTTGCCGAGGACCGGTTCTTCGACATCCACGTGGTGCATGCCAAGGGGTCGCCCGAGGACCTCTGCCTCCGGATCTCGGCGACCAACTGCGGACCGGACCCTGCGCCACTCGACCTGGTGCCGCAGCTGTGGTTCCGCAACACCTGGCGCTGGGGGCGCGACGACCGTACGCCGACGCTGCGCCGGGTCGACCCCGTGGCGGGGACCGGCCACGTCACCGTCGAGGCGCAGCACGCGCTGCTGGGCCGCTACCTGCTGTCGGCGCAGGGGGAGCCCGAGCTGCTCTTCTGTGACAACGAGAGCGACCTGGTCGGCCTCTTCGGGGCGGCCGCCAACCCCACGCCGTACCCCAAGAACGGCGTCGACGCCGCGATCGTGCGCGGCGACCGGTCACTGCTCAACCCGGCCTCGTCCGGCACCAAGGTGGCGCTCCGCTATCACGTCGAGGCCGTCGCGCCGGGCGAGACAGTGACCGTGCAGCTGCGGCTCAGCGCCGACACTGCCGCCGGCCATCCGTTCGGCGACCCGTTCGACGCCGTCGTCGCCGACCGGCGCGCGGAGGCCGACGAGTTCTATGCGGCGGTGATCCCGGCGGACACCGTCGACGTCGACCGCGACGTCGCCCGGCGCGCGTTCGCCGGGCTGCTCTGGGGCCGGCAGCTCTATCGCTACGACGTCGCCGCGTGGCTCGAGGGTGACCCCGGCCAACCGCCCGCGCCCCCGGAGCGCCGGTCGCCCGGCAGCCGCAACGTCGACTGGCGACACCTCTATCTCGCCGACGTCATCTCCATGCCCGACGAGTGGGAATATCCCTGGTTCGCGGCCTGGGACCTCGCCTTCCACTGCGTCACGCTCGCCCACGTCGACCCGGCCCAGGCCAAGCAGCAGCTGCTGCTGCTGTGCCGCGAGTGGAGCCAGCACCCCAACGGCCAGCTGCCCGCCTATGAGTGGTCGTTCTCCGACGTCAACCCGCCGGTGCACGCCTGGGCCGCCTGGCAGGTCTATGTCCTCGACGGCGCCCAGGACCACGGCTTCCTCGTGCGGATCTTCGGCAAGCTGCTGCTCAACGTCGGCTGGTGGGTCAACCGCAAGGACCCCGACGGCTCGGACCTGTTCGAGGGCGGCTTCCTCGGCATGGACAACATCGCGCTGTTCGACCGCAGCAAGGAGGTCCCGCCCGGCTGGCGGCTCGAGCAGAGCGATGCCACCTCGTGGATGGCCTTCTTCGTGCTGTCGATGCTGCGGATCGCGATCGAGCTCGCCCGTCGCGACCGGCACTGGGACGACCTCGCGTCGACCTTTCTCGAGCGCTACGTCGCCATCGCCGCCGCGATGGACACCTTCGGCTCGCAGGGTGTCTCACTGTGGCACGAGGAGGACGGCTTCTTCTATGACGTCCTCATCGCCGACGACGGCCACACCATCGAGCCGCTCCGGGTCCGCTCGATGGTCGGTCTGCTGCCGCTGCTCGGCGTCGCCGTCGCGCCCGACTGGGTGCAGCACGAGCTGCCCGACTTCACCGAGCGGCTGCGCTGGCTGCGCGGCAACCGGGCCGGCCGTGTCGCCGGCCTCTTCACCTTCCGCGGCCCCGACGGCACCCACACGACGCTGAGCCTGGTCGACCCCGACCGCTACCGCCGGCTCGTCGCGCGCCTGCTCGACGAGGCGGAGTTCCTGTCGCCGTACGGCGTCCGCTCACTGTCGGCCGCCTATCGCGACGGCTACACCACGAGCGTGGCCGGCCAGTCGATGTCGATCTCCTATGACCCCGGCGAGTCGACGTCCTGGCTGTTCGGCGGCAACTCCAACTGNNCAACTGGCGCGGGCCGGTGTGGTTCCCCGTCAACGTGCTGCTCGTCGACGCGCTGCGCACCTATGCCGACGGTGCCGGCGAGGAGTGCGACGTGGAGCTCCCCACGGGCTCGGGGCGCGTCGTCCCGCTGACCGCGGCGGCCGACGACCTCGAGCGCCGCCTGGTCTCTCTCTTCCGCCCCGGTCCCGACGGCCGGCGACCGAGCGACCAGCGCGACGTGCCGACCGGCCCGCTGTGGTCGGCGCACCCGACGTTCTCGGAGTACTTCCACGGCGACACCGGCGCCGGCCTCGGTGCCAGCCACCAGACCGGGTGGACCGCGCTGGTGGCGCACCTCATCTGCACCCGCTGAGAGCGCTACGGTGCCGCCGCGCTGAAGCGGGTCATGGGTCGCAGCACTGCTGGTCGTGCTCGCGCTGATCGACGATGTCGAGGCCGGCGCCGTGGGCCAGGGCGGCACGGCCGGCAACCTCACCAACGACGCCCACCTGGCGGCGCTGGCCCTCGCCCACAATGCCGATGTGGTCACGCCCGACCGCGACCTGGCACGGTTCCAGGTGCGCGTCGTCGTCCCTGGCGGGCCTGCTCCTCGATGACCACCGGCTAAGCCTGGATCCGGGCTATGCAGGCCAGACCTTCTCGAACCGCTCGAAGACGACCTCGAGCTCGCCGGAGAAGTCGATCCCCAGCTTGGCGCACGACCGACGGAAGTAGCGCTCGTGGTCCCCCCGCCAGGACTCCACCGTCCGGTCGCCCTCGCCCTCGTCCCACGCGAACGCGGGCTCGACGCTCGCGAGGGGCCCGACCCGCACCTCGGTCGTCCGCAGCACCGCCCTCGGGACCCCGGCCGCATCTGTGACGACGCACCGGTCTGCCACCTGTGGCAGCGGCTCACCGTCTGCGGCGAACTGGGCGACCAGCTCGGCGGTCGCGGTCTTGCGACCCGACAGCACGAGCCTCACCAGCTCCTCCGCGAGCTCGGCGTTGTCACCGAAGGCATAGACAGCCGCCGGCTCACCGGCCTCGCCCGTCGCGTCGACGTACGACGCCCAGAACGCCCGCACCGCTTCCGACTGCATGCCCGCCAGTCTCTCGCTGATGCGGTCAGTGGTGTGGCACCCGATCGGTGCGGCGTGAGGCCACCAGCCCTCTGCTTGTGCCGTCCTCCGGCTGAAACTCGGTCCGTCGCCGCCTTCCCGGCTGGTCGACCAACCGGATGCTGTCGTCGGGGTACCCGGCCCACCCCTGGGCATGTGAGGCACACCCTCGGCGATGCGTGAACCGGCCAGCCTGCCAAACCCGACTCGGGGTCAGGCGATGCCGTTCTCGGCGTACAGCCGATCCTCACCTTCCTGGGAGGTGATCTCCAGGCGAAGCAGCCAAGCGATGTCGTGCGGCAGGCATGGCTGGGCGAGGGCGACCTGCAGCCAGGTGAAGACCCACGGCTGCTCCTCCAGGTCGACGCGTTGGGCCTCGGTCGCCGTCCGCAGCCACACCACCGCGGCCCCGTCATAGCCGGGGAAGCAGTGTCCGTCGGAGACACCCCACGGCCGGAGGGTCGACACGACGGGCAGGATGGCGGCGTCGAGTGATCGCGCAAGACGAGCCCGGGTCATGCCGTCGACGTTAGGGCGGGACCTACGGCACCGTCGGTCGATTGCGGGAGTTTTCACCCGGCGCGGCCCGCCGACGAAACACGGACTAGACAGGACCCCACCAGGCAGCTGATCCGCAACGGTCGCTGGCTGGTTCTGGCCGGCTCCTGGCTGTTCATGGGGTACGTGGCCGCCGGCGTCGGTCCCACCGTCTCCGCCGGGCCCACCGGCCGTGCGCGGCTGCCCGTCACGAGGCGCCGTCAGCCGGCGACCTCGACGGGGAACGCCACCCCGAACTGGTGGGCGATGAGCGCTGTGGTCTCGCAGCCCCACGCGACGGGCACGGTCCCGGCCGGGATGTCGTGGTCGCACACGCCGGAGCCGGTGCCGCAGTCGCGGTGGAGCGTCAGCACCTGGCGGGCGAACGGGTCGTTGATCCGGTTGAGGCGGCGCATCGCCTCAAGTCGTCGAGCCGCAGGGTCCGAGCCGTCGTCGGCGGCGAGTGCGGCGTCGACCAGCAGCGTGTGGCTGCTGCGTTCGTCGTACTCGTAGCGGTTCATGTTTCGACGGTAGAACCGCGTGCCGACATCCGCCCCGGTTTCCGCAACATTCGCGCAGGTCGTACGGCGTGTCGCCTTGACGTGGGATCACCGGAGCGGCCAGGTCGGAGGCCGCCGAGGCACCGGCCGGCACAGGTCGTGGCCGGCAACGGCGCTCAATGCCCGAGAAACTGAGCGAGCTCGGTGCCTCGGCGGCGCAGCCCGCTCGGCCTTCACGAGGTCGACCGCCCGTCAGTACCCACCCACGCCCGAGCGTGTGTGGGACCCTCCGAGACACGGGTTCCACCACCAGTGTGGGCGTCGTCACGTGGGCGCACCACCGACGACGCAGCGCAAAGTCACCGCAGCGCACCCGCCATCTGGCGGTCAGGAGTCCGCCGCCCTGACGACCTCGAGTCCGGGCGTCGGAAGCTCCAGGACCCGACTGTTGCGCAGCCGCCAGACAAGCCAGGCGACGCCGAGCCTGGCGCGGCCATAGCCCTCCAGGGGGTCGAAGCCGAGCCGCTCGATCATCGTGTCGATGCGCGCCTGCATCGTGCTGTGATGGACATCGGCGAGCCTCGCCGCCTGCCGCACCGACCCGGACTGGACGACCGCCTCGAGCGTCGTGGGTCCCCAGGGCAGCCCGGCGATCTGCGAGACCCGCTCCACGTCAGGTAGCACCGACTCCTCGGCCAGCTCGAGCAGCATCTCGAGGACGCCGCCGAACCGGTCTGCCTCGGAGGTGCGCGTGCACGAGTCGTCCCACAGCAGCAGAGCGACCACCGCCGCGCGGTAGGAACGACTCAGCGTCTCGGGGCAGCCGGCGGTGCCGGTGCCTGACGGCTGGGCGTCGCACCCCTCGGAGCCGGCGGGGACCACCAGGACATGGAGCGGCCCATAGGAGGACGGCACGACGTCCTCCGGCACCGCGGGATGATGTCGCCAGCTCGCAAACAGGGGCGCGACCACGACGCGATAGCTGACATCGATCCGCAGCCCGAGCCGGCCGGCGGCCTGGCGCCGAACATCGAGCGGCGCGGTGCCGTCGAGCAGAACGACCATGTCGCGGCGGTCGAGCTCGGCCCGCGACCGGCCGTGCCGCACCCGCAGCGCCATCGCCAGCCGTTCCAGGATGATCCGGTCGTTGGCTGACTCGGACCCTTCCCGTTCGAGCCAGACCGACTGACCGTCGGCTTCCACCACCCCGTCGTGGGGTGGCGTCGCATCGGGCAGCAACCCGCCGTGCGGGTCGACCCGCATCTGCCGGGCCGGGACGGTCTGGAGGAAGCCGACCGGGCACCCGGCGAGCGCTGCGGCGGCGCTCAGCAACGCTCTGGTGTTGACGTTGCCGACGATGAGCTCGTCGAAACACGCGATAACCCGCAAGCCCTGAGCGACATCAGAGTCGAGGGCACCCAGCCGCCCCAGGAGCTCTTGCATCACGCGACCCTTCACCAGCGAGGTCGGCCCACATCCGACGGCTTCAGGATACGCCTGGTCAGTCGGCCAGGACCTTGTCCAGCCAGGCGGATCGCGTCGCCATCATGGACCTCGCAAGCGCCGAGTGGGGGGCGAACACGTCGAACGCGTGGAATCCTCCCGGCCAGACATGGAGCTCGGCATCGACGCCCGCCCGCCACAGTGCGCGGGCATAGTCCACGGTCTCGTCGCGGAACATCTCCGCCTCGCCGACGCTGAGGAACGCCGGCGGCAGGTCGCCGAGGTCGGTGGCCCGGGCCGGGGCGGCGTACGGCGAGACGTCCGGGCCGCCCCGCCGCTCACCGAGGAGCGCGTTCCAGCTGGTGTCGTTGCTGACCCTGTCCCACACGCCGGTCTGCTGGAACTGCGTCGCCGAGAGCGTGTCGCTCCGGTCGTCGAGCATCGGGTAGTCGAGCAGCTGCGCGCACAGGGCGGGACCGCCGCGGTCGCGCGCAGCCAGTGCCAGCCCGGCGGCGATCCCCGCGCCGGCACTCGCCCCTTCCACCATGAGGCGTTCGCGGCGGATCCCGAGCTCGTCGGCGTTCGAGGCCGCCCAGGCGAGAGCGGCGAAGGCGTCCTCCCGGGGGAAGGGGTCGGGGTGCTCGGGCGCCAGCCGGTAGTCCATGGTGACCACGACGACCCCCCAGGTCTCGATCCAGGCGAGCGGCTGGTCGAGCCCGGCGAAGCGGTCGCCGAACACCGTCCCGCCCGAGTGGACATGGAGGACCCCGGGACGGGGACCGGTCAGCCGGGGGTTGCGGAGGATCGACACCATCATCGGTGCCCCGTCGAAGGAGGGGATCTCCAGGTCGTGGCAGACGATCGTCCGCCCGGCGATCAGCTCCTCGATCGGGGGCGACGCGTGCGCCTGCCGGATCACGTCCAGCATGTCGAGGGTGGCCGGCGCCGGGAAGGCGCCACCGATGACCGCAAGGCTCGCGCGCAGCTCGGGATCGAACTCCGGGCGTTTCGTCACGAGACCCAGCCTGACCAGGGGGACGTGACCGCGCAACCCTGGCTAGCCGTCAGATCTTCGACATCAGCCAGGCACGCTGGCCGCCGCGTAGTCCGCGGTGGACCATCATGAAGTCGCCGCGCAGCCGGTCCCCGTGCAAGGTGATGACGACATAGCCGTCCTCGATCGCGTCACGCAGATCGACGGGTCGGCCGTCGCGCTCGGTGCGGTTCTCGTAATGACCGGCATCCCAGACCGCCCGGCCCTCGATGTCGACATAGTCGAGGGGGCGGTCCTCGGACTGGGTGGCGAGCCGCTTCTCGGTCGGGTCGAGCGAAGGCCCGAGCGGGACGTTCCAGGAGACCAGCACCCCGTCGACCTCGAGCCGGAAGTCGAAGTGGACGCGCCCCTCGTCGTGCTGCTGGACGACGAAGCGGAGCAACGGTGGGGCCTGTCCCTCCCCAGCCGTCGGTGTCCGCGGGGCGGGCACCGGGGAGCCTCCGACGTCGTGATCGGTCGCTGAGGTGGAAAGGGGTTGTGCCCGAGTCATATCTCCAGACTGACACTCCGGTGGCTGGAAAACACCCCCAGTGTTGCTTTCTCCACACGACGACAGAAGCCGGTTCACGACCGATGGGGCATGATCGAGCGCGTGGGGATCGACGCTCGGCACACTGTGATCTGGCACGTCTACCCGTTGGGGTTCGTCGGTGCCGAGCCGACCTGCGTCGCCGACGAGGCGCCCCACCACCGGCTGCCGCGGCTCGTCGACTGGCTGGACTACCTCGCGGAGCTGGGGGCCAACGTGCTCCAGCTCGGCCCGGTCTTCGACTCCGAGTCCCATGGCTACGACACCCGGGACCACTTCCGGGTGGACCCCCGCCTGGGGGATGACGGCGACCTGACCGCCCTCGTGGAGGCGGCCCACGCGCGCGGAATCGGGGTGCTGCTCGACGGCGTCTTCAACCACGTCGGCCGCAGCTTCCCGATGTTCCAGCGCGCCGAGGCCGGCGATGAGGAGGCCTCGGCCTGGTTCCGTCGCGACGGGGACGCGTGGGCGGTCTTCGAGGGACACGGCTCGCTGGTCGCGCTCGACCACGACAGCCCGGCGGTCGCCGACCACGTCGTCGCGGTCATGCGGCACTGGCTCGACCGCGGCATCGACGGCTGGCGCCTCGACGCGGCCTACGCCGTCCCGGCGGGCTTCTGGCGCGGTGTCATCGGCGAGGTGCGTGCCA